>NZ_CBAYMC010000011.1:0-33353 GCF_964826245.1 Armatimonas sp.
ACCAGAGGACGACCAGCTCGGCGGGGGGCGAGGCGACGGAGAGCGCGGCGTAGGGGAGGGCGGCGAAGGCGAGCGCGAGGGTTTTGAGGAGCGTGAGTCCTAGGCCAATAAGCCACCAGAGCGGTGCGAGAAACGGAAGCGCGACGGCGGCGAGGCCCGTAAGTAAAAGCAGCTCGGCGAGGGCGGCGATGGGCAGGTTGGCGAGGGGGGCGACCCAGGAAAAGAGATTGTAGTGGTAGGCCACGAGGGGCACGGAGCCGACTTGCGCGAGGACGCCGATCAGCAGGCCGATGGTGCAGGCGCGGAAGAACCGCGTGAGGGGGCGCTGGTCAGGCTCCCACGGCCAGAGGAGATTTTCGAGCGGCCTTGCCCAGGCGACAAGCGTGGCGACCGTGGCAAACGAGAGCTGCGTGCCGGGATCGTAGAGGGCGAGGGGCTCGGGGAGGAGGATGAGGATCGCGGCGAAGGCGAGGGTGTGGAGCGGCTCTGCCTCACGCTTGAGAAGCGGGGCGAGGAGCATCACTGTGGTCATGACAGCAGAGCGCATCACCGCCCCGCCCGTCCCTGCCGCTAGCGCGTAGATCCAGAGCAGTGCCAGCGCCAGAAGGGTCGGGAGCGGCTTTCCTCGGCCAAAGAGCGCCACGAGAACAGCGGCAAAGACGCTCAGATGGAGCCCCGAAGTCGAGAGAATGTGGATCGTGCCGGTGCGTGCAAAGGCATCTTGCAGGCTGGCGGGAAGCTGGCTACGGTCGGAGACGAGCAGGCCGGAGAGCAGCCCCGCACTCTCCGGCGCGAGATGAGCATAGCAGGCTTCTCGGATCGTCACGCGGAGCCGCTCGGCCGGTGTGGCGCGGCGTAGCAGAAGCTGCGTCTCGACCCGGTTGGCATAGAGCACCGTGTGAATCCCGTGACGCTGGAGATAGGCGCGGTAGTCGAACTCGCCGGGGTTGGTGGCGCGGGGCGGAAGCTCCAAGCGACCGTGCACGATGACTTGATCTCCACGGTGGAGTGGGAGAGCCGTGCGCGTCGTGACCTGGGTCTGGCCTTGCGGGTTTGCCAAGATGAAACGCAAGCCCCCTTGGCGCGTCGGCTCTGGCGCTGTCTCCACGCGCCCACTCAGGATTTGGTAGCGCCCCGCGAGCTGTGTCAGCGCATCGGGCGGGAGCACCCGCTGGGTTTGGGCGAGGGAGAAAAACAGGAAGGGCAGAAGTAAGAGTGTTGTGGCCAGAGCCGGACGGCGCAGAAGCGCGATCCCCGCAAGAGCGCTGACGAGGGCGAGGGTTTCGAAGAGTCGTGGCTCCTCAGGAAGTAGCGAGGCGGTAAGAATCCCTGCTACCACAAGTGCCAGGGCCGTGAAGAGGGGGCGCACTCGCACCCGCTTAGCCCTTATCGCCCAGCAGGCGGCAGCGGGGGCAGCTCATGCCATTGCCACCGAGAAACGGGGCCACCAGCTCACCACAGTGCAGGCAGGGAGCCCAGCCATTGTCCAGCCGCCAGTTCCGCAGGCGCACCTCAGAGAAACGTGTCTTGCGTAGGCGCTCGCGCAGGTCGGGGTCTTTGATCATGTAGATACTCTCCTCGATCTGCTGGCGCTCGCGCACGGAGAGTTCGATGGAGTCAATCTCGACCTCGGGCTCTAGCGTCTTACTCTCGTCCGCGCTTTTCTTGACCCCACGGCTCTGAAAGTGAATGTCGGTGATGACATAGGCCCGAGGCGCGCCGAGCTTGGCGTTGAGGCGCTTGAGAATATCGGTCTTGTAGAACGTCAGCTCATTGGCCCACACCGACGACTTCGCGGAGACGCGCAGGACACCCCCACTTACCCCCAGAACCTCTGTCGCCGCCGCAAGCTGCTCCCCGACCACCTCTGCCCAGACTATCGGGGCAGTGTGCTCCTTGAGCTTGCGCAGCATCTCACGTCCACCCAGCACCCGCTCCATGTCAATGCCCAGGCGATTGATCTTCCCCCCACGTCGCATTAGCCCGCTGCCTCGTCGAGAAGCACCGTGAGTGTGCCCTCCGTGGGCGCAACACCGAGCACCGGAAGCGTATGGACACTTCCCACACCTGCTCGCCACCGTGCGACTTTTTCTCTCTTATTCGCCCCGGTCACCAGAAACAGCACATTTCGTGCAGCGTTGATCAGCGCAAAAGTGAACGTCACACGATCCACCGGTGGCGGCAAGACTCCCGGCGTCGAGTGCGTCACCCAGCTCGTTGCCGTCAGCGCCGGTTTTCCTGGAAAGAGCGATGCCGTGTGGCCATCGTCGCCCATGCCCAGGAGAACAAGATCGAAGCACGGCTCGGGCCCCAGTGCTGCTAGCAGCTCTCGCTCATACTCTGCGGCGCACTCCGCCGCGTCCAGCGTCGTCTCGGCAGGCACCGGGAAGGTCAGCTTGGGACTTAGGGGAAGCAGGCGGAGCGCGAGCCCAGCATTGCTAAAACGGCTCGCCGGGGAGAGAAACCGATCATCGGAGAAGAAAACAGAGATCTTTTCCCAGTCTAGCTCTCGCGTGGCCAGGAGCTTGTAGAGTCGCTCAGGCGTTGAGCCACCTGCCAGCGCCACCACGAACTGTCCGCGCTCGGCGATTGCGGCCTTGGCAAGAGTGAGAAAACGCGTTGCAGCCTCGGCAGCGACAGCATCGGGATCAGGGAAAGTGAGAAACTCGGGCAGCATGTTCCTATTGTATCGCCGCCTGCCTGAGTTTCTCGGGCTTTTTAGCTCCCGCGCTGTAGCCGCTCGCGGGCCATCTTGATATTGTCTTTCAGCTCGGGGTCTGCGGCGAAGCGGGCGAGTGCTTTATCATCGCTCTTGCTACCAAGAAAGCCAATCAGCTCGATGGCATGGGCGCGCACAAGGCGCGGGCGCTTGCTGACGAGAATGGCCATGAGCTCGCGGAGCAGCTCCGCACGCAGTTTTGCGCTTCCACCAGGAGCGCAGGCGGCGTGCACCTGCTGGGCCATGATTGCCTTGGCAGCCTTGGCCTTGACCCGATCGGAGCCACTCATCGTATCGGCGAGTGAGAGAAGGGTTTCACGCATATCTTTATCAGACTCCTTTGAGGCTCCAGGGCGCACGGTACGGTTCGTAGAGGAGCTTATTGGCCTCGTCATCGCCGATGAACTTCCATTTTTGGGGGTCGTAGGTGAGCTTACGGCCTAGAACATAGGCGATATTGGCGATAATGGGCAGGACGATCACTTTTACCCCAATTTCTACGTCCATGACGGGTTTCTCACGGGTTCGGATGCAGCGCCGCCAGTTCCGTCGGTGGCGCTCGGTCGGATCCGTATCTTCGGGCTCCATAAAGGCTTTGACGCCGCCTGTGGGGGGCTTGTAGAAGCGCGCTTTCTCTTCTGTGGTGCACCCACCGTCGCCTCCCAGCACGATGAGATCGTCTTTATCCCCTTTGTAGAGCGCACCCCACGGCCCCTCGAAGCGCTCGGGAGCGACTCCGGGCTGATCCCAGGTCATGGTCCACTTGGGGTTAGAGAACTCCCACTTCACTTGCATGGTCAGCGGCGCATCGTACACCGAGTTGGGGTTGGTCTGGCCTGTCGCCTCGACCGTCACGGGGGAATCCCAGCCGTCCTGGTTCAGGCACCACATGACCACCGAGAGGACGTGATTGCCGCGATCTCGGATAAAGCCGCCACCCGAGTCCATGAGCCAGCGGAAGTTAAAGTGGACAATATCGGGATTATAGGGTCGCCAGGCAATCGGACCGAGCCACATCTCCCAGTTAAGCTCAGGGGGCGGCGGGCCTTCCTTGCCAAAGCTATTTTTGTCCACGAAGTTATTGGGATGCCAGACCATCACCTCTTTGACCGTGCCGAGCTGCCCATTGCGGATGTAGTCGTAGGCCATCGCGGCACCGGGGTTGGAGCGCCCCTGTGAGCCGATCTGCACCACTCTCTTGTAGCGCCGCGCCGCCTCGATCATCGCGCGGCCTTCTTCGATCGTCTTACAGGTCGGTTTTTCGGAGTAGACATCTTTGCCTGCCTGGCAGGCATGCACGGTCATTAGGGCGTGCCAGTGATCCGGCGTGCCAATCGTGACCGCATCAATGTCCTTGCGCTCCAGCAACCGGCGGTAGTCGTCGGTGAGAAACGGCGAGCCTTTCACCTTGGCCGCCGCACTCTTCAGGTGATTTGCATCCACATCACAGATCGCCGCGCACGAGTCGGCGACGATATGGCTGCTGCCCATACCGCCCACCCCGATGTGCCCGTAGATAATTTTCTCGTTCGCCCCTTTGGGGTTCTGTGGAAAGATCGTCGCAAATGAGTCCACACGCTTCATTGAGTCCATATCGCTTCGTTCGACAGCCGCCCCTAATCTTCCTCCCAAAATTAATATCCCGCTAAGGGCATTCCATTTCTCCATACCCTGCCGCCTCGGCCCCGAGATATATCCGTGGAAGCTCTACGCTCAGCAGGACGTGGAGCCACTGGGAGAGCATTCTCAGGCGCAAGAAGCCCAGTAGGGCGATCAGCAACATCCCAATACCGATGCCCTGTGTCTGCCGAACATAGGCAGACCATCGAAGCAAAGATCTCTAACAGAGAGAGCCAGGTGCGTTTCTGTTGTTGCATGGTTTCATTTATCGTCTGAACAGATAGGCTTTGCTCACCATGGGAGCGTTGGGGGTGGTCTGTGCATTGATTAGGCAGAGCAGGCGCTTGCCATCAGGCGACCAGTGGAGCGATTGCACCCAGACGATTTTATCTGGGAAAGTTAGGAAGAGAGGCACTCCACCAGAGAGTGGGAATAGCCCGATCTCGGTGATTTCCTCTTGTTTAAGGAACTTGTTCCAAAGCGCTGCTCGTCGGCTCACTGTGATCGCCAGAGTATCTGTGGCGGTGCTCAAGGTGTAGGGCCAGCTCAGTGCCGCACTGAGGTCACCGGGGATGCTCAGGGGGAGAGGAGTGGACGCGTTGGTCGTGAGGAAATGGAGGCGCTGACTTCCATTGGAGCCTTCCGGGAGCCAGAGCCAGGTACCATCACGCCGCTGTCCCAGTAGTGTGTCTACCTCTTTTTCAGGCAGCGGAAGCTGCTGAGAGCCTTTCTCTACTGTGCTCACACGATAGAGCTCCGCTGGCCCCGAGGCGCTACGAAGCACCGACCAGCCAGAGCTATCAGGGAGCCAGAGCACTTCGGGGTGCCACATATAGAGGGTGGGCTGTGGCTTGCGGGAGAGCTTGCCATCGGGCGGCCAGAGGCGAGTCTTCTCACCGCGTCGGCTCACCAGCCGCCAGCGCTCACCAGTGGGTGTTGTGGTGTCGGTGCCCGTTTGAAGCTCTTGCTCCCAGTAGAGAAGCCACTTGCCGTCGGGCGAGGGATAGGCCAGAGAGCGGGAGAGAAAGCAGCGGTTAGGAGCGGGTTCAGGGCCACCCAGTGGTGGGAGCGTAGGCAGCGACGGCGCGGAACGGCCTGTGGGCGAGACGGCACGCTCGCGGGAGTCTTTGTCGCGTATCACAACAGTATCCTGCGAGAGCCAGCCGGATATTTCGCGGCTTCCCTCCAGAGCAGGGACAAACTCCCGATGCCAGCCGGGCTGTGCGGTACGACAGCCCAAACACGTGACACTTACCAGGAGGAGTGCCGCGTGGCGGGTTTTCATCGGAGCCCTGCGTTTCGTAGGAGGCTATCGGCCCAGTCAGCGTCGGTTTCTGAGAGGGGAGGGATGGGAGCGAGGCGGTAGTCGGTGCCACGTCGGTGTGGGCCACTGTCGTAGGCTTGGTCAAGAGCACGCTGGAGGTCGAGGATTTGGTCCGGGAGGCCATCGGTGAGAGGAATGCGGATGCGTGGTAGCCGCTGGCGAAGTGTACTCAGCCAGAACTCGAACTCTTCGCCACTGCCTCCGTAGTGTAGGCAGACCACATAATCGCTCTCACCACGTGTCTGAATGTCCTCTTGAGACACCGCCACGGAGTGCGCACCTTCACGAAGAAGGTCTATCTCGATCAGATGAACATCACTTGCCAGAAGCTCCGCTTGCTTTGCAAGATACTCCTCGCGATCTTTTCCTCGACGCTTGTTGGTAGGGCTCAGTAGCTCAATGACTGCCACGAGCTCCTTACTGTCCACCGTCCGGATGGTGATCTGTTGCTGGGGTGGTTGTGTCTCATGACGCACATAGAAGGAAGGGTCTGCACTTGTCTCGAGGAGTGTTGCCACCCCACCACGTCCTGAGTCTAAGGGGCGATTGGGAGCGGTGCCGAACCGAAGAACGCCGACATCAGGATAGATATTTCTGCCAGGAGAAACGATGACACGGTCTTCGGAATCGGCATAGAGACCCGCTGGTAAGTCCGTATTGAGGAGCTGCGTGAGGGCCGTTAACAAGCGCTGGTGTACGCCCCGCCATTGGGATGGGTTTTCTAAGTAGGGATCCATGCCGGGAAAGGGGGAGGGCATAACGTGCCTATTTTATCGTGTTTTTGGGTACAACAGGGCTATGCGAATGCGTGTTGCTTTCTTGACTTTGGGGCTCGCCACTCTTGCGCTGGCCCAGCCGCCCTCAACGCCTGGAGCGGGGCCACTACCTAGCCTCCGTGATCCTCGTGAGGTGCATCTTAAGAACGTGCGTCAGCTCACGTTTGGTGGGCAGAACGCCGAGGCGTACTGGAGCTTTGACGGTAAAAAAGTGATCTTTCAGTACATGAAGGGGGGCGGGGATGCCGACCAGATCTACACCATGCGCCCTGATGGTAGTGGCAAGAAAATGGTCTCGACGGGCAAGGGCCGCTGCACGTGCGCCTATTTTTTGAAGGGTGATAAAGAGATCGTCTTTGCCTCGACCCACGGCTATAGCGCAGCGATTCCGCCCGAGCCAGATCGCTCGCAGGGCTATGTCTGGCCCCTCTATCCCTACTATGCCATCTACAAGGCAAACGCGGACGGGAGCAATATACGTCCCTTGGTGCCTGCGAAAGTGGAGCCGGGCAAGGAGTGTGGCTACAACGCCGAGGCGACGGTCTCCCCCGATGGCAAGCGCATTATCTTTACGTCCACGCGTGATGGCGACTTGGAGCTATACTCCATCCAGGCCGATGGCTCGGACTTGAAGCGCCTCACCAACCGGGTCGGCTACGATGGCGGGGCGTATTTTTCGCCCGATAGCAAGAAGATCGTCTGGCGTGCCTCGGCGCTCCCGGATGCGAAAGCCGTCGCGGACTACAAGCAGCTCCTCAAGCAAAATCTCGTGCGCCCGACTTCTATGGAGCTCTGGGTTGCGGATGCGGATGGCAAGAACGCCAAGCAGGTGACCCGCAACGGGGCGGCCAACTTCGCGCCGTTTTTTACACCCGATGGCAAAAAGCTGATCTTTGCGTCGAACAGTGGCGATCCCAAGCGCCGGACGTTTGAGATCTATCTGGTTAACTTAGATGGCACGGGGCTAGAGCAAGTGACCTATGGCGCACAGTTTGACTCGTTTCCCATGTTCTCCCCCAATGGCAAGCAGCTCATCTGGGCAAGCAATCGCAATGGGAAAGACCATGAGACCAATATCTTTGTCGCCGACTGGGTGAAGTAGAGAAAAGTGGGTGAAGTAAGCTAGTAGATCTACCAATAATCGGAGCATGTTGCGACGAAAATGGGTGATCTGGGGAGCGCTTTCCCAGGCGACGGTGCTGGAGTCGGTGCGGCGTAAAGATCTTTACGTGGCGATGATTCTGTCGTTCTTGATGATCGGAATGGCAGCGCTCGTGGGGCGCTTTGGGGTTCAGGGACTGGATATTTTCCTCAAGAGTGCCACACTGACCGTCATCAACCTGCTCTCGGTGATCTTGGCGGTGGTGTTTTCCGCGCGCCAGCTCCCGGAGGAGATCTCGCGCCGGACGATCTACCCGCTGCTGGCTCGTCCTATCTCCCGCACCGATCTGCTGATTGGCAAGTTCCTAGGCGTCTTCTGTCTGGCCGGGCTGGGGCTACTGGTCTTTGGGCTGATCGGCTGGGGGACTCTGAGTGTGTATGGGATGCATCCCGGGGTGATTTTCTGGCAGTATTTAGTGCTCCGGCTCTTTGTCCTGATGCTGCTTTGTGCCGTGACCGTGACCACATCGGTGTTTCTGACCCCGCAGGCCACGGTCACGATTACGCTTCTGATGGCAGTCGGCTCTCAGGCATTCTCGCAGTCTACGCTTTTGCTCGACAAGACCAGCAGTGGTTTTGGGCAGGTGCTTCTTCGAGGGCTCTACTTTGTGATCCCGGAGCTCAATCTCTTTGATCTCTCAGGGAAAGTGAGCCACGGCTGGAATCCCATTCCCACTTGGGTGCTGGCGGCTCTCTTGGGCTACGCGCTGATCCACACGCTGGTGGCACTCTCGGTGGGGGCAGTTCGTTTCCGAAAGGTGGCACTGTGAGAGAGGGCATGGTGGTGGGGCTGTGCTTTGTGGCTCTCGTGGGTGCGGGAAAGCTCGCCCAGAGTGTTCAGCCACAGCTCAAGGCTCCTGCAGGGCTGACACTGCACCAGCAAGAGGCGCTGGAAGAGTCCGCGGTTGCCTCGGTGTTTGGGGAGTTTCGTGCCTCACTCGCCGATTTTCTCTGGCTGGAGTCGGATCGTTATCTTCACTTTGGGGTGGGGACGCGGGGGCGGCTGGAGTCGGAGAAAAAAGACAAAAAAGTCGGGAAAGTTCAGGGAGTGGTTGCGCATGATACTCATCACGACGAGACAACGGTGGTGCCCAGCGCAGCTTCGGACTGGCGTGGGATTCTAGGGCATATCGAGCGCCAGACCCAGCCCTACATGGACATGTCTCGCCATAAAGAGCGTGATGCCAAAGAGGCGCTACCCCTCTTTAGGCTAATGACCTGGAGCAACCCACGCTTTGTTCAGGGCTATGTTCAGGGCGCGATGCAGATGGCCTCGAAACCCGACAAGCTCGACGAAGCCCTGGTGTTCTTACAAGAGGGTGAGCGCAATAACCCGGAGAGCCTCTCGATCCAGACCACGCTCTGTGAGCTCTTTCTGGTGCACTTCTCACGCCCTCTAGAGGCCGAGCCGCATGGCCGTAAGGCGCTAGAGCTCCTGGCGACGCGTGACCCACAAACCCTGAGCCTAGACGAAAAAGAGGATGCGAACTCCGCCTACCGCTGGCTGGTGATTCTCTACCGAAATCTTGGGGACGAGCAGGCCAAGAAGGGGGAGGCCGAAAAGGCGCGTGCACTCTACGGGATGGCTCGCTCTCTTGCCCAGGAGTGCCTACAGCGCTACCCCGATGATCCCACCGCGATCCAGTTTTTGCGTAAGTATACGGGGAAGTAGGGGAGGGCTCTTGACAAAAGGGCATCTTTAAGCTAGAATATCCCGTGTCGGCCTGTTACCTGGTAAGGGCGAGTGGTGAAATGGCAGACACGCTGGTCTTAGGAACCAGTGCCGCAAGGCGTAGGGGTTCAAATCCCCTCTCGCCCACTTGCCGAGCGGTAGAATATGCGGGAGTAACTCAGTGGTAGAGTGTCACCTTGCCAAGGTGAAAGTCGAGGGTTCGAACCCCTTCTCCCGCTCTTCGATCTCATCCAAAAGACCGAGGCAGGGTACTGGAGCAGTAGCATCTCCGGTGCCTTTTTTGTTGGCTAATCCAAATCTAAATCTATTTGAACTTTAGGAGTGAAAATTCCACCGATGCAGGTGACGACTGAGCAGCTTGACCCCTGCAACATCGCGCTGACCATCTCCGTTGACCCGGAGCGAGTCGAAGTCGCACGCAAGAAAGCCTTCCAGCAGGCCGTGGGTAGCCTTCAGCTTCCCGGCTTCCGCCGCGGAAAGGTTCCCCCCCATATCGCGAAGAACTACGTGGACGATGCCCGTGTGAAGCAACGCGCCGCCGAAGTCCTCGTGCCCGATGCCTACCGTGAAGCCCTCACGGAAGCCAGCGTCGAGCCTTTCGCTGAGCCCGAGATGGAGCTTGTCTCCATGGACGATAACGGTCCTCTGGTCTTCAAGGCACTCGTCCCTCTGCGTCCTCAGATCACCCTGGGGCTCTACAAAGGACTCGAGCTGGAGCGTCGCAAGATCGCCCTAGCCGATGCTGATGTCGAAAAAGAGCTGGAGAATATCCGTGCTCGCTTCGCGGAGTACCCTGAGATCGAGGATCGCGCCTCCGAAACCGGCGATTTTTTGATGGTGGACCTCACCGCCATTGTCGAAGGACAGGATCTGCCCGAGCTCGCCGAGCCCAAGGCCACCATGATCGAGGTCGGGAAGAATATCCCCGATCTGGATGCGGGGCTTCAGGGGCTCAAAAAAGGCGACTCCAAGAGTATCGAAGCGACTTACCCAGAGACTTTTGAGAATGAGGGACTGCGCGGCAAGCGTGGTGTCTTTACGGTGGATGTCAAAGAAGTCCGCGCTCGTGTCCTTCCCGAGCTGACCGACGAGCTGGCACAGCGTGCTCGCCCGAAGATCAGCACGGTCGAGGAGCTCAAGACCGATGTCCGTACGCAGCTTGAAAACGATGCGGTCGAGGCCAGCGAGAACGAGGTGGAGTTCCATCTCGTCAGTAAGATCGTCGAGACCAGCCAGATTCACTTCCCCGAGGTTCTTCTCAAGGCCGAGGTCAATGCCGAGCTAAACCAGCTCGCCCAGACCCTGGAGCAGAATAAAGTAACCCCGGAGCAGTATCTTGCCTCGATTGGTAAGAGTGTTGAGCAGCTTCAGTCCGAGATGGCCGTTGGGGCAACCCAGCGCATCAAGAACTCCTTGGTACTCTCTGAGGTAGCCCGTGCCGAGGGGATCACGGTGGAGGATGCGGACATAGATGCCAAGCTCGCCGAGCGTGCTGGTGAGTCTGGAGTGAGTGTCTCCGCGATTCGTGCCTATGTCGAGTCGCAGGGGAGCCTGGATCGCTTCCGGGATCAGGCTCTCACCGAGAAGATCTTAAACTTCCTCAAAGAAATCAGCAAGATCACCGAGCGCATCGTCACGACCGCAGAGCTAGAAGCCGAAGAGGCGAGCAAAGCCAGTGAGAATGCCTCTGCGGCTCCTGCCGAGCTCGAAGAGGCCAAGCCCAAGAAGCGAGCCGCGACCAAGAAGAAGGCTGAGGAGCCTGCAGCTGAGCTCGAAGCGGCTCCCGCTGAGGAGCCCAAACCCAAGCGAAAAACAAAAAAGGCTGAGGCGGAACCACCCGCTGAGTCATAATGTAATATAGAGAGATGGCCCTGGTCTAGAACCGGGGCCATTTAAGTAGGAGTACCATGCCACTAAACATTCCTGGTGTTATTGAGCAAGATGCTCGCGGTAGCCGCGAGCAGGATCTTTTTTCCCGCCTTCTGAAAGACCGGATCATCATCCTCGGCGAAGAAGTAGATGATCAGCAAGCAAGCATTATTGTTGGATCACTACTTTTCTTGGAGAAGCAAGACCCCGATCGTGATATTGAGTTCTATGTCAACTCCCCCGGTGGCTCTGTGACCGCAGGGCTCGCTATCTATGACACGATGCAGCTTCTGCGCTGTGATGTGGCCACGATCTGTATGGGGATGGCCGCCTCAATGGGAGCGGTGCTTCTGGCAGGTGGTGCAAAAGGCAAGCGCTTCGCTCTCCCCAATGCCCGTGTGATGATCCACCAAGTCAGCGCAGGCTTCCGAGGTACCGCAGGCGATATTGATGTCCAAGCCCGAGAAATATTAAAGACAAATGATCAACTGGCGCGTATCTTGCAGAAGCATACCAATCAGGATCTCGATAGAATCAAGCACGATATCCAGCGTGACTACTTCCTCTCCTCGGAGGAATCGGTGGCGTATGGGCTGATTGATGAAGTCCTGGTTCGTGACAAACGCTAGTGGGTGTGAAGGGTTTTCGTGCAAGTCCCTTGAACACGCCTATCTGTAAGTGAAGGGGGCTTGGATGCCGCGTATTGGAGGTTATGATCGCCACGACAACCGCTGTGTGTTGTGTGGTAAGAGCCGTGAGCAGGTTCGGAAGCTGATCCTGGGGGTTCATGGAGGCGTCTGCCTCGACTGTGTGGGGCTCTGCAACGACATTATCCGAACAGAGAACACACAGGAAGATACTCTTCCCGAGGGACAGCTGCCCAAGCCGCGTGATATTCATCGCCAGCTCAGTAGCTATGTTGTCGGGCAGGAGCGTGCCAAGCGCGCTCTTTCCGTCGCGGTCTATAATCACTATAAGCGCATCCAGGCTCCCACCAGTGATGTTGAGCTCCAGAAGTCCAATATTCTCTTGCTGGGGCCCACCGGAAGCGGTAAGACTCTTCTGGCCCAGACCCTCGCCCGTGTGCTCAATGTTCCCTTTGCCATCGCTGATGCCACCGCACTCACCGAGGCGGGCTATGTGGGCGAAGATGTGGAGAACATTCTCCTTAAGCTGATCCAGGCCGCTGATAACGGCGACACACTTCCTAATATTATCAAGCGTGCCGAGCGGGGCATTATCTACATTGACGAGATTGATAAGATCGCTCGCAAGTCCGACTCTCCTTCGATCACCCGTGATGTCTCGGGCGAAGGGGTCCAGCAGGCACTTCTTAAGATTTTAGAGGGGACGCTGGCCAATGTCCCGCCGCAGGGAGGCCGCAAGCACCCCCAGCAAGAGTATGTCCAGATTGACACGAGCAATATTCTCTTTATCTGCGGGGGCGCGTTTGATGGCCTGAGTGAGATTATCGAGCAGCGGCGCAACCGCAAGAGCCTAGGCTTCCGTGCTAGCTTGGCCGCCGAGGTGGACTCCATTGAGGACGATCCCTTCTCCCATGTGCTCCCGGATGACCTTCAGCGCTACGGCCTGATCCCCGAGTTTATCGGACGGCTCCCGGTGACAGCTGCTCTGGCCCCGCTCGACGAAGCCGCTCTGGTGCGAATCCTCACCGAGCCACGCAACGCCCTGACCCGCCAGTACCGCCGCTTCTTTGAGCTGGATGGGGTGGATCTGCGCTTCACGGACGGCGCTCTCACGGAGATTGCCCGCCAGGCCATTGAGCGCAAGACCGGTGCCCGTGCCCTCCGAACCATTATCGAAGAGGCGACTCTGGACATCATGTACGAAGTGCCCTCGCAGCGTGAGATCGAGGAAGTCGTGATCACCGAGGAGACCATTCGTGACAAGCATGCCCCCGATATCCGCTACTTCAACCGCGCCGCATAGAAACTATCTCTCCCAAAGCCCCTGCCCTCTGGCAGGGGCTTTTTGTTTTTCGCGGTACCATAGACTCTATGGAAATGCGAGTTTTGGGTCGTACGGGAATGCCGATCTCCGTGCTGGGATTTGGGGGCGCGGAGATTGGCTTTGAGCAGGCGAGCGTGGAGCAGACGGCACGGCTCCTGGGCTCGGCGCTGGATGCGGGGCTGAATGTGATTGACACGGCAGAGTGCTACGGCTCTGGCGAGACGGCCAGCGAGTCTCTTATTGGTCAGGCCGTAAGCCACCGCCGTAGCGAGTTTTTTCTCTTTACCAAGGGCGGCCATAGGGCGGGGCTGGACCACGACGACTGGACACCTGAGCTAATCACCGCTGGCATCGAACGGAGTCTCACACGCCTCAAGACCGACTACCTAGACTTGGTGCAGCTCCACTCCTGCGGTTTATCGATTCTCCAGCAAGGTGATGTGATCGCGGCGCTGCAAGCGGCCAAAGCGGCTGGAAAGACGCGCTTTATCGGCTACAGCGGTGAGAACGAGGCCGCTGAGTACGCTGTCTCTTGCGGCGCTTTTGACACGCTCCAAACCAGCATCAATCTCGCCGATCAGCGGGGAATTTCGCGCTGGGTGAAGTCAGCGGCAGAAGTGGGGCTTGGGATTATCGCCAAGCGCCCCATCGCCAATGCCTGCTGGAAGTGGCCCACCGAGGACGAGTGCCCCGCCTACTCTAGGCCCTACTGGCAGCGCCTCCAAACCCTTGCCTATGAAGACCTGAGTATCGAGCGTGCCCTGCGCTTCACGCTCACTGTGCCCGGAGTGACAACAGCGATTGTGGGAACGAAGAACCCCGAGCGCTGGGTGGGCAATGCGGCACTAGCACAAAAAGGCCCGCTCCCCGCCGCCGACTACGAAGCCATCCGTACCCACTGGCAAGCCGTGGCGCAGGATGACTGGTCAGGCCAGGTTTAAACCTGGCCGAAGGGCTCTTTGGCAGCGGACTTGGCGACTTGCCGCAGCAGCGTCGCGAGGACTTCGGTGCGGTCCACACCCGAGAGGGCGAGGGCGGTCTGGGTCTCGATGTAGCCCAGCGGCACCCCCATATCCAGGCGCTCGCCGCTGGTCTCGACGGCAACATAGCGCTCCTGCGAGCGTAGCATCTCCTGGCTGCTGGTAAGCTGGATCTCGCCTTTCTCACGGATATTGTTGTCAATATGGTGCGCGAGGCAGTCAAAAAGTGTGGGCGGGAAGACATGCATCCCGAAGAAGCAGAGGTAGTAGCCACGCTTCACACCAGACGTCTGAAGGTGCTCGGCGGCATAGTCAATGGAAGGTTTTTCCATGATCTGTTCCACCTCGTAGATGGGGGGGTCGCCCTGCCCAAGGCGTGTGCCCTTGACCGTTCCAAATAGGTGCAGGTGGTCGTCGGGGGTTTGCTGGACGGCAGAGACGGCACACTGAGTCACGGCATAGGTGTCCATCACCTGCTGGGCGCAGCGCTTCTTGCTATTGGAGATATAGACATGATCACCCAGTAGTAGCAGAAACGGCTCGTCGCCCACGAAGTCTTTAGCCTGGTAGACCGCGTGGCCGTAGCCTTCCGGAGTCGGCTGCTCGACATAGGTGATGCGCTCCTCAATCCGACGCAAGGAGTCCGCTTGCGCTAGTGCCCACTCTTTGCCCTTAAAAATCTTGCGCTCATCGTCCCTGAGGCGCGTGAAGTGGTCTTTGAAAGGCTTGGCACCGCCCGGCGAGACGACAATACAAATATCCTCGATCCCCGATGCCAGGCACTCTTCGATAATGATCTGGATGGTGGGCTTGGTCACGCCATCGCGGTCCACCAGTGGGAGCATCTCTTTCTGAATGGAGCGGGTAGCTGGAAACTGCCTGGTTCCCCGTCCCGCCGCCGTAATCACCGCCTTACGCACAATTCCCATCAGAGCTCCTCCAAAAGCCTTTGTAGCTTGGACTCAATTTGATCTTTCAGTGTTGAGTTTGCATACCCACACCAGCTTATTGCCGCACGGATGTCCAGTGGGGCAGAGAGAGCCGCACCAATCTCATCCGTAACAAAGACACCAGCCTCGCGAGCGATTAGCTCGGTGCAGATGTCATACGGGTGGCAGACAAGCTTGGGGGGCAGGCCAAGTACGCCAAAGAACACGGGCCGCAGGTCCGCGATAAAACGATCATGGCCCACCATGAGCTCATAGAGCTGTCCGCCGGTGCACATGTACTGGTCATCGAAGACCACCGGGTTCTCACCGTCTTCTGGGGCCACAGCGAGCATCAGCTTCTCTTCCAGTGTTGCGGTGGCACCCTTGGCAGGCGGGAAAAACTTGGCCAGGCTGGCAAAACCATGTGCTAGTGACTCGGAGCGCGACGGCTTTATCGGCACTTCTCTGCGCTCGCCGGTCACAAGATTTTTCGTCTCACGGTGCGCTCCCTGGCCTTTTATCGCCCAGAGCTGATCTGCGAGAAGCGCCCGGGTCGTGGGGAGCTCGGTCATGACGGCAACTTCGATATCGGCGAGTGTGGTCGCGCGGCCCTTATTGGGTGCGATCCCGGCTAGTGCCCAAGCGGAGCGCTTGTTGTACATGATATTGCGCGTCCCATCAATCGGGTCCACAATCAGCAAGAACTCGGCCTCGGCTTCATCAGCGCCTTCGGGGAAGACCTGCCAGCCCGCGCCCTCGATCCCCTCGGAGATCAGCACCAAGGGCGCTTCTCTTGCCCACTCGGTGCAGAACTCATGCAGGACTTCATCGGCGTGGGCATCAATCTGGTAGATCGTGTCCCCGCCACGGACATCTGCAACGCCAGAGAGTGCTTCTGTAGCGGCTTCCTCTTGGGCTTTTACATCGGCGAGCAGCCGGGTCTGCATCGCGTCTTGCAAGCTTCGTAGCCGCTCGACATAGTGCTCCGGTGATTTCTTTAACATACTTTACGTATTATGGCCTTTTTTAGACATTTTGTCTAGTTCTCTAGAGCGCTACGGAGAGCGAGCAGGAACTTCCCCAAAGCGTGCCGAAGAGGGAGTGTGGAGGAACAACGGAATGATCCGTATTGGAATGATCGGATGCGGCGGGATTGCGCGGCACCACTTAGGGCAGCTGGCACGCATTGAGGGCGTGGAAGTTGTGGCGCTTCAGGACCCCGATGCAGAGCAAATCAAGCGCTGTGTGGCAAGCTTCCCCAAGCTCGCCAGCGCAAAAGTACTCAACACGGCGGACTGGAAAGAGCTCTTGGCACTGGACGAAGTAGATGCCGTGGAGATCTGCACGCCCCACACGCAACACGGGCCACAGGCGCTCGATGCCATCGCGGCCAAGAAGCATGTGCTCTTAGAGAAGCCGATGGTCAGCAATGTCCAAGAGGCACACACGCTCCTCACGGCCCTCGAAGGCTATGAGAAAGTCTTCGCGCTGGCGTACCAACGGCACTCGATGGGGCAGTTCAAGCTGATCCGTGACAAGATCGCCAGCGGTGAGATGGGCCAGGTGACCTCGCTCAATGCGCTCCAGTCGCAGAGCTGGAAGAACGGAACGGCGGGCTCGTGGCGCCAAGACCCCGCGCTCTCGGGTGGTGGTCAGATCAACGACTCGGGCTCGCACCTTGTGGATATTCTGCTCTACACCACGGGCCTGACGGTCGCTCAAGTGGCGGCGTTCCAAGACTTTAGAGGCACGCCGGTGGACATTGACTCCGCGCTCTCGATCCGCTTTACCAATGGCGCGCTGGGCAATGTCACAGTCATTGGCGATACGGTTGTCGGCTGGCACGAGGATATCTCAATCTGGTGTGAGCGTGGGGCGTTCTTCTACCGCAACGGCCAGCTGACGATTGTGGATGACAAGAACGTGCGGACTATCATGGACGGCAACAACCTGCCCGGAACACAGAACATCGACGAGAACTTTGTCGGTGCGATTCTGGGTAAGAACGATGTCGGTGCACCGCCGCTCTGTGGCCTGCGCACCATCGAGATGACCGAAGCTGCCTGGGAGAGCGCCAAGCTCGGCGGCGCTCCCGTGACAATGAACTAACCTCCCCCCTAACCCCACCACCCTCGCTTCGCGGGGTACCCGGACGGGGGGACAATTAGGTTTCCGTGAGCTGTGTGGAGACCCCGGCGGCGCTACCGTCGTGGGTCTTTCCCACCACATAGACCGTGATCTCCGGCCCGGAACCTAGCCGAAAGACACGCGTCTCGGTCAGCGTGGCGAGCTGAGCGACCAGTGCCTGGAAGCGCACGCGATCTGCCTTGGCTTCGTCGTCATCCCCGCTTTGGGGCGTGGTCATCGGGGCGAAGAACTTCTCTAATGCCACTTCCTGAACCGGTAGGGTGGCATCTTTTTCCAGGTGTGTCAGCAGCGCCGCCGCCGAGTCAATCACCACGCCTTTCCAGACAAAGGGCTTGAGCGGCGCGTCCGACTCACTCATGAAAATCAGTCCACGCACGGCGCTACGAAGCTCGCTTAAAAGACTCATCGTCGCCCTCCTGAGCCAAAGCTGCCGCCACTGCTGCGCCGATTGCTTTTCTTAAAACCACCCGGCCCCGACGTGAAGCTATTGACTCCCTCATCACGCTTTTGTTTTAGTGCAGTGGCAACCGAGTCCGGCAAGCCCTTGAAGAACCGAAGCCCCGTGGCTTGCTCCAGCTCCGCCGCCGTCGTAATAAAGTTATCCCAAGGCCCCGAGATGCTCTTGGTATTCTCCATCTTAACGGCGATCACCCGCGTGTTTTCATCTATGCGTGCCCGATCATCGCCACTTTTTTCGGGGAGCACGAGCACGACTTTCCAGCCAAAGTCCGGCACCGCGATATCATCTTTTCCGATGGTCTTGAAGCGCTTGTTTTCAAAACCGTGGCCACAGAGAATATAAAGCTCATTGCCCTCCTGCGCGAGCTTGCGACAGTAGGACTCCAAAGATTCCCAAGGACCACCGTTCATCTCGTGAAACTGCGGGGTGATGTTGGTCATGTAGAACACCACCTGGTTATCTTCGGCACTCGCTGTGCGATCTTTGCTGGGGCAGTTATGACCACGGTCATAGCCAGAGCCACTGTAGTCGCGTGTGGTGATGGCCTCAAACCCTGCGGGCAGATTCGGGTCAGGGATAAAGTTGCTGCGCTCCGCCTCCCCAATATCACCTGCTTTTAAGTGCCAGGCGACCCAGTTGGGAAAGCGAAGCGTGTTGTTATAAGAGAGCGTCATCTGAGGCCGCGCCATCAGAAAGTGATCTTGGTTGCGCGGCGACTCCGTGGCGTCGTCTGGGTTGCCCAGAACCGTCAGGGGATCGTCGGCAGTGGCACTTGCGCCTCCCGACGAAGGCTGCGAAGACTTCCCCAAAAGATCCCCCGGCTTTGAGTTCGCCGGACGGCTGTTTGTTATCGTCGTGCTCGGCGGCGGCGGCGGTGCAGACTTAGGGCAGCCTGTGAGGAACAGACCTATTAGAGGCAAACAGAAAATATAGCGTTTCAAGGCATCTCTCCGTCTACAAGATACCTCAGAAGTGCATCGCTCCACCAATTAAAACAGGGAATATCGCCGAGGTTTTGTGGGGCGGTGATGCTGGGGCCGAAGAGCAGTAGCGGGACATACTCGCGGCTGTGATCGGTGGAGGGCGTGGTGGGGTCGTTGCCGTGGTCTGCGGTGATTCCGACGAGATCACCAGGGCGCAGGTGTGGCAGAAAGTCCGCGCCGAGCCACGCATCGAGCTCCTCCAGTAATCTTGCAAAGCCGACCGGGTCGTTGCGGTGGCCATAGAGCATGTCGAAGTCTTCGAGGTTGGCGAAGATAAAGTCCGCGTCGGAGTGCTGAACGGCATTTACCAGCGCGGCGCAGTGGGCGGGGTTGTTGGTCGTCAGCTCACGGCGCTGGTCAGGCGCTTCGGGGAACAGCTCGCAGGTCTTGCCGATAAAGTGCACTCTCTTGCCCGCTTCCGAGAGCCGGTCGAGCGTGGTGGGGTGAGGCGGCGGCAGGGGCCAGTCTTTGCGATTCTCGGTGCGCCGAAATGTCTCGCTGCTTTCGCCCACAAAAGGCCGTGCGATCACCCGGCAGAGCGGCAGGGTCGCCCGCGCAATCTCGCAGATTTGGTAGAGCCGCTCCAGCCCAAAGTGTGTCTCGTGCGCCGCCACTTGAAAGACCGAGTCCGCCGATGTGTAGACAATGGGATAGCCCGTGCGCAGATGCTCCTCGCCAAGCTGCCTCAGAATCTCCGTTCCGGATGCCGGGTAGTGCCCCAGGGTTTTGGTGCCAATCGCCGCCTCATAAGCTGCGATTAGGTCATTTGGGAAGCCGTTGGGGTAGATCGGAAACGCGGGATTGGTAATCACGCCCATCATCTCCCAGTGGCCCGTGACCGTGTCCTTGCCCTTGCTGATTTCTGCCAGTCGCCCCCAGTGGCTTGGCGCATCGGGAATCGCCGCAACCCCGGCCAGCTCGGCAAGATTCCCTAGACCGAGCCGCTCCAGAGTAGGCAAGCGCACGCCACCCACGGCCTTTGCGGTATTGGCAAGCGTGTGGGAGCCCAGATCGCCCGCCCCATAGTCAAGCGCATCAGGGAGCTCGCCACAGCCACAGCCATCGAGAACGATCAAGAAAAAACGACGCATACGTTAGGGTACCACCCCGGTTGGAACGGGGTGGCTGGAGAGCGCGGCGCTACAAAGGCCGTTCCGGCCATGAGAAAATTCGGTATGGCCGGAACGGCCTTTGTAGCCGAGGGACGAGGCTCGTTAGTCCCGCCCCTCCAACGGGCGGGACTCTCCAACGGGGGACTACACCTGCGGTTTTTCTTGCCCCTGTTGCCACCAGACAAACAGCGCGATGGCGGCGATAACAAAGAGCACCGCTCCGGCGATCTTCCAGATGCTGTACGGGCGCTCGCCTTGGACTTCGCCGGTGCGGGCGTTGATGAGCACTTGAAAGACCTTGCCCTCAAAGCGGTAGGCCGCAATCCAGACAGGCAGTAAAATATGCTTGAACGTCTCGTCGGAGTAGGCGGTTTGGATGCTGTGGACGCGCTGTTCATCGCCGCCGATATCGGAGCAGACGTCGGAGTGGATCACGCCGGACATGATCTCCTTGGCACTCTCAAAGCCCGTTCCGAGATCCACTTGGTAGCGCTGCGCTTTAAAGCCAGAGAGGTAGGCAGGCTCATAAGAAACCAACGCGTTGAGATCCCAGGGTTCCAAGCCTCGCAGGCGGGTCTCGCTCACCGAGCCTGTGGCGGCCACGAGAATATCATCGAAGAAGCGAGCAACGGTTCCTGAGGCAGGGTACCAGCGCGTTTTCTGAACCTGGCGCTCCTTCCAGACAATGCGCCCATTCTGATCGGTCTCGCTATAGCGCTCGGTCTCCCAGTAGTGCTCACCGCGCTGGCCTCGGTAGCGGCTCTGGGTCTGGGAGTCATAGGTCCAGTGCGGGAGATAGACCCCGGCAATGCCGTCTTGGCGGGCCATGTTCTTTAGCGCACTCGGGGCAAACCAGCGCGACCCTAGCCATTTTTTGACGGCGACTTGGGCATCTTTCTTGGGAACCGCAAAAGGCAAGACAGCCTCTGGCGCAATCAGGGGATCGGCGGCAATGGGCTGCGCGACGATCTTCGCAGCGCAGAACGGGCAGAATCCCGCCACTTCCGGCGGCGTGAACTCCGTGACCGCGCCGCAGCTCTCACACGCCACCTCGACCGCGTTCTCGGCCAGGCGTGCTAGGCGTGCGGCATCGGGTGTGAGATAGGCATGCAGGTCATTCTCACGAATCACCCGCGCCGTATTCTCCGTCGGCACCGAGACTTCCGTCCCACAGTACGGGCACTTGAGCTGCCCCGCCTTCGGATCGAACTCTAAGTCGGCGGAGCAACCGGGGCACGGGTATCTCATTTCGGCAGGGGCGGGGGGACATTGGCAAAGACGCTTGCCAGCTCGGCGACACTTCCCGCCGCTTCCCAGCCCGCCATGCCCTGCTTCCACACGAGAGTCTCTCGCCCGATGCCTTTCTGCGCCAGCGCCGTGAGATCAAACGGGCCTTCCTGCTTGCCGTCCACGCCGATAAACCACGCGGCTTGTGGCAGAGGGGGCGGAGAGGAGGGGGGTTGCATGCTGTTATTAAGCTGGTTGCCCATGGCGATTCCCATTGCCAGATCGAGTGCGGGATTGCCCCCACCGGGGTTGTTGGCGCTGGCTTCAATGGCGTTAGCGGCCTGGAACTGGGTGTAGCGGTTCATGTCGCCTAAGATCCCCATCTGGGTGCGCTTATCAATCGCGGCCTCGACCTCGGGCGGCAGGCTCACGCTCTCGATGAGAATGTGCATCACCTCCAGGCCATACTGCGCAAAGTCTGGCTGGAGCGCGACCCGCATCGCATCCCCGATCTGGGTGTAGTGCGCGGCTAAGTCATAGACCCCGATCTCGCCCTTGCCGATCCACTGGGCAAAGTGCGTGGTCATGAACGCCCGGAGCTGGTCGGCGGCATCGTCGGTCTCGAAGCTTGGGTTGGTGGAGATCAGCTGGCGCAGGAGCGTGGCGGCGTGGCCGATGCGCATCGAGTAGGTGCCAAAAGCGCGCAGGCGCACGGGGCCAAGCTCCGGATCACGGAGCGTGATCGGGTGGGGCGTGCCCCACTTGAGGCCGGTGAACTGGCGCGTGTTGAAGAAATATACCTCGGCCTTAAACGGAGAGTTGAAGCCGTGTGGCCAAGATTTCAGGGTCGTGAGGATCGGCAGGTTCTGGGTCGAGAGCGTGTAGGTTCCCTCACCAAACTCGTCGGCAACCTGGCCCTCGTTGACAAAGACGGCGGTCTGTCCCGGGCGGACGATTAATTTCGCGCCGTTCTTAATCTCGTTGCCCTGCCGCTCAAAGCGAAAGGCGAGCGTATCCTGCGTGTCATCAAGCCACTCAACGACATCGACAAACTGGCCGCGAATCGCATCAAAAAGTCCCATATTGTTCTCCTGAGAGTGTGTTCACTAACTCAGACAGTCTTTCCTTTTATCTGGTTGCAGCCGTAATCATTAAGCGGAGCGTGTGGCTCACAGATGCGGACGGTTTAGGGTTTTTCAGACGTCTGGTGGTGTGTTTTCGGGGAGGGCGGTGCGGATGCGGAAACCCACGCGCCCGCGGCTTTCGGTGCCGTGATTTTCCGGTGTGTGGATCGCCTTGAGGGTGAGTGTTGCTGTGCTGCTAGTGAGAATGGTGCGGGTCTTGCGGCCCTCTTCGTCACGGCCATCGAAGTAGACAAAGTCCGGGAGCGCGGAGCCAAAGCCGTCTACATCTAGAATCTCGCCCGTGGGAGTCGTGACGAGCGCCTGCGTGGACTCGTCCTCGGCTAGCTCTTTCTCAAAGGCATCTAAGAGTGTCGCCAGTCCCATCACCACCAGCTCTGCGGCGGTCGGCGGGACTTGTTCTTGTTGCTCGTCGGTTAGCTCGGGCTCCCCGATGTGCCCTACCTCTGCGGAGTCATCCATATAGCGAGTATACTCACTCCGGAGGACGATTTTAACGATGGCAGCTTTTGAGAGGCTCAACGATGGCTCAAGCCACGCTCCGCGCTTGCGGGTGCAGCAGACACTCTGGGGGATGACAAAGCTCCCGATGAACGCGGCGACGGAGTGGACGCTTGACGAAAAATTCGCGCACTGCAAGGCGGCAGGGCTCGAGGGAGTCGAGTGCTGGCTCAGTGACGAAAACGAGAAAGAGGTCACCGAGGCACTCAAACGTCACGGGCTGCGGCTCGCGCTGGGGCACCGGCCCTATAAAATCGAAGACACGCAGAAGCTGATTGCGCGGGCCGTTCGGGTCGGGGCGGACTATATCATGGCGCAGCCCGCCGATGCCTACACGCCTGTAGATACCGTCGCCAAGCTGGTCACCGAAGGCCGGAAAGTCGCCAATGAGGCCGGGCTCTGCTACTTTGTGGAGACGCACCGAGGGAACTTCACGGAGACGATCCCCCAAACACTTGCTCTGATCGAGCGCGTCCCCGAGATTCGTATCACGGCGGATCTATCGCACTTCGTGGTGGTTGGTGAGTTCTACGGCTGGGAGGAGGAAAGAGCCCACGAGCGGATGCTGCCGATTCTGGAGCGCGTCGCGCATGTCCATGGGCGTATCAGCAATGGTGAGCAGGTACAAGTGGACTGCGGCGATGGTACCACGCCCTGGGCACGCTTTTTCGTGAAGCTCTGGACCCTGGCAATGACGAGCTGGAAAGCGGGCGCAGGCCCGGGGGATATCTTGCCATTCTCATCGGAGCTTGGCCCCCCGCGCTACGCCATCACCACCCCCGATGGTAAAGAGATCTCCGACCGCTGGGAGCAGGGCCTCCTGATGACCCGTCTCGCCCAAGAAGCGTGGGACGCGGCGTAGGCAATGCGGTACCATAATAGCCATGCCAAAACGTGCTGAGCCTATCACTGACCCGGCGGATCTGTTGCATCTGCTGGGACGCTTCTTTCTTTGCCTCGTGGTCAATATCATGGTGGTCTTTA
The DNA here is from genome assembly GCF_964826245.1 of Armatimonas sp. Lineage (NCBI taxonomy): Bacteria > Bacillati > Armatimonadota > Armatimonadia > Armatimonadales > Armatimonadaceae > Armatimonas > Armatimonas sp. The sequence goes on from NZ_CBAYMC010000011.1 coordinate 23,600, forward strand.
GCCTGGTGCAAAAAAGCTGGACTTCTGTGGTGGTACTCTCGCTGGGCTCGCTCTGGCTCCACCGGACGACCATCGTGCTCTGGAAAAAGCTGAGTGCGGAGCGTGTCGAGAAGCTCGCCCAGCAGCGAGAGGCACAGCGACAATGATGCGCCCACAGCGAGCACGGCCAAAGCCCACCAAGGCCGGAGATCAGATGATCCTGATGGCATTTTCTCTGCGCTTCCTGGTGGGATTGGGGGCTTTTGGCTGGATCACGTTTGCCGCTTTTCAGGCCGAGCCGCACTTTGCTTGGATGGTGCTACTTATTGCCGTGGCCTACGCCGCTGTGACGGGAACGATCCTGGTGAAGAACTTGATCCGCTACCGGCAGCGCTATGGAGGGGAGAAGAAGTGACGATTTCCTGTGCGGTTTTTGTGGACGGCGTGCGGCAGGGGGAGAATGGGATTGACCTCTGCGGACTCTCGGAGGGCTTTGGGTTTCCGGGCCTGCCGGTCACGCTGGAGAAGATGCCACTCTTTCTCAACTTAGAGCTTGACGAGGCCGACCGGGGGCAAGCGTGCCGCCTGGAGTTCCACCTGCTCTCGCCCAACGGCCTCGCACTCGACTCACCGAACTGGCTGGACTTCACGCTTCCTACCGATGACGAAGCCGTGACGGCGAAGCTCTTGCCGACACTAGATCTCACTTTCCATAGTTTTGGAATCCATACTCTCGAAATCCGCCACAATGAAACCACGCTCCAGCGCCTCCGATTAACGATCACCCAGCAGGGACTACGACGATGATAAAAAAACTCGCTTTTTCGCTTTTGGCGACCGTTGCGGTCGCTTCGGTTTCCCATGCCTGGGGCGGAGTCGGCCATACCTATGTTGCCAAGCTCGCGGTGGACACGCTGCCTGCCTCCCCACTCAAGACCTTGATGCTCCTCAATAAAGACTGGTTTGCCGCCTCCTCGTCGCACCCAGATCGCTGGCGCAACCGGCCCGATCATGCCGAGGCAGGACGGCATTTTTTAGACGGCGAGCGCTTTGGCTTTGGCTCCGATCTCAGTAAAATCCCCCAAGACTTTGCCGCCGTCCAAAAGATCAGCGACTACATGAAGCTGCGCAGCGATGGCATGAACCCGTGGACGGTGCGGCGGGTCTACGGCCTGCTGGTCATGGCGATGCGTGAGAAGCGCTGGGACGATGCCATGGTGCAGGCAGCCTATCTCTCGCACTATGTCGGCGATGCCCATGTACCGTTTCATGCCACCGAAAACTACGATGGCCAGCTCTCAGAGCCCTCGCAGAAAGGCATCCATGCCCGCTTTGAGTCCGTGATGCTGGAGAAAAGCGTGGCGTATTCCGAGCTGAAGCCGGGGAAAATCTCGCTGACGAAAGACAAAGACTCCGTCGCGACCATGTTTTCGATCTTGCAAGCCAGCATCAACGAAGTTCCCACTATCCTGGCTATTGACAAGAAAGCCAGTGCGGCGGCGGCGGGGGATACGTTTAGCGATGCCTACTGGAGTGCTTTTACGCCCGCAGCCAAGCCGATTGCCATCAGGCGGCTCGAAATGGGTGGGGTGGCGCTGGCAAGCCTGCTCGAAAGCGCGTGGCAAGAGGCGGGGCGCCCGGTGCCACCCGCAGGCTTCCAAGCGAAAAACAGCAGCCTGCCCTACGCTCCCGAGTTCACCCCTCGCGGCCAGACCCCACCGCCGTTCATGCCCGTGGTCACCGATGAGCAAAAAGCGGTGGCGCGAAAAACGGCGATCACACTCCATATCGAGTCGGAGGCGCTGGGCAAGTTTGTCCCGTGCACCGTGCTTCTGCCCAAAGGATACTGGGAGTCGGGCAATACCAAGCGCTACCCGGTGCTGTACTTACTGCATGGCGCGTTTGGGAAGCACACGGACTGGCTCAAGAACGCCGGAACCGCCGCGTATCTGGCCGACCTGCCGCTGATCGTGGTGCTCCCTGACTCCCAGGGCGACTCGTTCTACCAGAACTCACCCGGCTTTGGAAGCTGGCAGACCTATTTTGAGAAAGAGCTGATGCCCGAAGTGGAGGGCACGTTTCGGACGATCAACAAGCGCGAGGGCCGCGCCATAGCCGGTCTCTCGATGGGAGGCTACGGCTCCTGGCACCTGGCAATAGACAACCCGACCAAGTTCTGCGCAGCAGCATCGCTCTCGGGTGTGGTCGAGTGGGGAGAGGGCAAGCCGATCATGAACTTTGTCCAGAAGATGTTCCCCACCAACACCGACACACTGTACACCACCGGTGCGATCTGGCCGAAAATTGCCAAGCTCACGGGAAGCAAGGGCGAGTGGCGTGGCCCGGCGCTCTACTTCGACTGTGGTAAGGACGATTTTTTGATCCAGATGAACCGCGACATGGAGCGCCGTCTTCTGGAAAAGGGCCTCCCGTTTGAGTTTTCCGAGTTCGATGGTGCCCACACCTGGCCGTACTGGGACGAGCACCTGCGCGATGTTCTCAACTTCACGATGCGCCACGTGGCGGCTCCCACGGAGAAGTAGTGATATCCGCTGAGGAGTATCCCGATGCAGATCCCTCCTGAGGTTTTGCAGCGCTACTCGGAGCCGCACCGGTGCTACCACACCGTGCGGCACCTGCGAGCCGTTTTGGGGGCACTGACTCGGTGGTGTGGCCCAACACTCCCGCCTTCGCTACTTCTGGCGGCACTCTGGCACGATGCGGTCTACGACCCAAAGGCCCACGACAATGAGGAGCAGAGCGCCGCACTAGTCTCCGACCCGCGGGCGCAGCAGCTTATTCTTGCCACCAAAAAGCACGAGCCTTTAGACGACGGTGAGGACATGCGCCTGCTTTTAGACGCCGACCTCTGGATTCTCGGAGCGCCACCCCGAACCTACCGGTGCTATGCCCGTCTCATTCGCCAAGAGTACTGCCATGTGCCTGACGATGCCTACCGAGCAGGGCGTGCCGCCGTGCTGGAGCGATTTTTACAGCGACCTCGGCTCTACTTCGGCACGTTTCCCGAGCGGGAAGCGCGAGCACGCACGAGCCTTCAGGCAGAACGAGTGGGGCTTATGTCGGAGGCTCCCATTTTCGCACGCCACGCACCATGAGCCCCTGCTGGTTTTGCTTCTTGACCTCAGCGGCGTGCTTCTCCGCTTCCTCACGGGCAGATGCCGTTGCGGCGCTGATCGTGACATAGTCATCGGGGCGGCGGTAGCGGTGGATAAAGACAGGCCTTGGCTTCTCCGAGTGGTTCTCTTTGCTTCCATGAATGCAGCGGTAGTGAAAGAAGATCGCATCGCCTGCCTTGCCACAGATGGGGAGAGATTTTTCCCACGGCCACTCGTCTGGGTCGAGGCCCAAGTGCGAGAATGTGTCAATGTGCGTGAGCTGCCCGAGCTTGTGGGAGCCGGGCACCACATGGAGCGCCCCGTTGACCAAGTCCGTATCCACAACATAGTTCAGGCTCGCCATCGGGCCCTCAAAGCGGTGCTCGAAGTAGGCGCTGTCTTGATGGAGGTTCTTCGTGTGCCCGCCGACGGGCTCTTTGTAGAGGCACTGGCCGTCCAAAAAGAGCTCGATATTGGGACCAAGTACGGCCTCGACAAGATCCACGGTGGTTTTATCCATAGCAGACTGTAAAAAAGCGCCGCTGGTGGTGTAGCGCAGCGCAAGTACCATGATCTGTTTATCACGGTTGTAGCTGCCGGGGGCTTTTATCCAGAGCGTCCCGTCCGGCGTTGTCCACCCAATTCCCGGCACTTCTTTTGCCTGCTCATAGAGCGAGCGTGCCGTGTCGGCTACTTGCTCGACTTCGCGGGCAATCGCCTCGATATAGGGCTTCATCAACCCGCGCACGACTAAGCAGCCGTGCTCGGCGTAGATCGCTGCCGCTTTCGCAATATCCAGCGACTCTGCGAAGACTTCAATGTCTGATGGTTGTACTTGCATGATTACAACTTCCTTTGCGGAAAAGTATACCTTGCTTAAAGAAAAAGGGACTGGTATGATCTCTGATTAAGGGAAATAGTAAACGTTTGCAATGAAGACACGGCTACGCGATATTGCGGAAGATCTTGGGGTTTCGGTGGCGACCGTCTCGCGGGCTTTGCATCGCGAAGATAGTTTGCTCGTCTCCCCGGCGACTCGGCTTCAAGTACAGTCTGCAGCAGAGAGGCTAGGCTACCGTCCTAATCTTTTGGGACGCTCGCTGGTTAAGGGAGCCTCGTTTTGTGTGGCGTTCTGGTGTGCAGACTCACTCTTGCCCTACTATACGGGGCTTGCGCGTCAGCTCAGTGATGAGGCGATGCGGCATGGCTACCACTTACTGCTCAGCACCCAGACAATCCCGCGAGATGACGCGGACCTCCACAGTGCGTTTCCCTGGACGTTTGATGCCGTGATCTCCTGTGACATGTTCTACAGCGATACGATCCCCGCACGGCTCGGTATCCCCATGGTGGCAATCGGTGCCTACCATCCTGGCGCTCAAGTGGACTATGTGGGCATTGACCTAAAGCCCTCCCTGGAGACCGCACTCCGGCGATTGATTGCGCAAGGAGCAAAGCGCATCGCATTTCTGACGGACATGGACGTCGCGCTGCCCGACCCGCGCATGGAAGCCTATCTTGCGGTCTTGGATGAGGCGTCGCTTCCTATAGAGCTGATCCCACTTCCCGTGCAGCAGCGCCAAGCGGCTCGAAGTACGATCACAGAGTATATTGCTCGCCAAGGCTGCCCGGAAGCTCTGCTCTGTCACAACGATGAAGTGGCGGTGGGGTGCGCTCGTGGTCTCTACGATCTGGGGTTACGCATGCCCGAGGATGTCCAGCTTCTGGGCTGTGATGGGCTGGAAGAGACACTCTACCAGGCATGTCCGATCACCACGATTGCCGTTCCTACCAGTGAAGTTTGTCGGCAAGCCTGGCGGCTTCTCGAGCGGCGGCTTCAAGATCCCACGGTTTCCGTCGAAACAATCGTCCTACCTACTATCCTACGGTGGCGCGAGTCAACCCGAGGTTCCTCAAAAAAAGAGAGCACACACTTACTAGAAAAATAAAACTCCCCAAGAAAGAAAGAACTATGTTTAATACGACCAAGAGGCAGACCGCCTTTACTCTAATCGAGCTTCTTGTGGTGATCGCTATCATCGCGATTCTCGCCGCTATTCTCTTCCCTGTTTTTGCGCAAGCCCGTGAGCGCGCGCGCGCTATTGCGTGTCTGTCGAACATGCGACAGCTTGGTATGGGGCTGAAGATGTACACACAAGACTACGATGAGACCTTTCCCCGCTGCTCCTTTATTGGTTTTGACTACAACTGGCGCAATGCGATTTTCCCCTACATCAAAAGTGTGGATGTCTACGCGTGTCCATCCAACCCCGCAGGCCGTCGTCGTGATGGTGCAGGTGCGGCCTTTGCGCCAGGTGGAAGGATGGCCAGTGGCTACGGTATGAATGCTATCGCCACAAGCTGGGTTCCCGCTGATTGGGGCTGGGGGGCAACCCTGCTTAGTGAAGCGACCATCACGGCACCAGCGGATCTTGTGCTGATCGGCGAAGCCAACTACTACGATCCTACCGTAGATATGGGCTACGGAATTATCGGAGGGACGTGCGATCAGAACCGTGCTTACCAGCACTTCGGCAACGCGGCTGCACCGAACTCGGGGACACCAGCCAACTGGATCTTCGCCGATGGACATGCCAAGTCGCTGAAGTGGAAGCAGACGATTATCCCACTCAATAGAAATATGTGGGAGATCAATCCTAGCCAAGTACCAGGCAACCGAAACGTCGTTGCTGATGATGGTAACTTTACCTATCCCAGTGCTGATACTGTTGGTAATGGTGGAATCTGTGCTCGCCTACGCTAAGAACGAAGGAAGAAACTACCAATGAAAAACCGAATCTTATGTTTACTTGCTCTCTGTGCTCTCGGTTTCGTTATGGGCTGTGGCCCAAAGGAAGCGGAGACACCTCCCGGAGCCTTAGAGCCTAGGAAAATGGTACGGCCTGATGGTATGGGGGATCCACGCACGATGACTCCCGAACAACGTGAGCAGATGCGTAAGCAGAGTGGACGCTAGAGAACACCTCTAACTCCGCTGTACTGGGGCTTTGCCTAAAGCCCCAGTACATTTTTCATTTTACGGTACGATAAAGTCCTATGAAACGTCGCTGGTTGCTTCCAGGTGCTCTTGCACTCTTGGGGATTGCGGTTGCACTCTGGCTTTCTCCCTTGCCGTTTAAGGGCAATACACAAGCACAAGCATACTTCTCCAAAGGGACACGGTTTGCGGAGAGAGGTGATTTCGATGCGGCTGCTAAAGAGTGGGAGAAAGCTGTGGCTGCGGAGCCACGTAACAGCGAGGCATGGGCACTGCTAGGGGAGTACTACTTTGGCAAGAATGATTCTGCGAATGCGGTACGCTGCCTGATCCGATTGGTTGAGCTTGCTCCTGAGACTCCTGAGGCACACGGGCGGCTAGCGATTGCGTTTCTGGGGATGCGTCGTGAACTTGCCGCGTTTGAAGAGGCAGAGAAGGAGCTTAAGCGCACCCCGGAACATGTTCCCTCACTCGCTGTTATTGCAGCACTTGCGGGCGCAGGAGGCATGCGTGATAAACAGCTTGCAGCCCTTGAGAAACTTGTACGACTACTGCCAAACGATACTGATTTCTTAGAGAAATACTGCCAGGCACTTTTGGAGCGTAAACGAGATGATGATGCTCGCCCGCTGATCGCTCGCTTTCGAAAGCTCGCTCCTCAGAGTCATCTCGCCGCGACCTTTGAGGGGATTCTTGCATTTCGCTCCGATACGACACCCACAGGCACACAGAAAGCCATTGCGTTTTTTCAAGAAGCACTTCATCTGGAGCCAAGTGCCCTCTTTCCACGCCTCTATCTTGGCAAACTCTACCTGAGACTTCACCAGCCTGCTGAGGCGCTGGTCTATCTCGAAGATGCTGCTAAGAAGATGCCGCGTAAGATGGACTTGCAGTTTGAGCTTGCCAGTGCCTACATGCAGGCCAAACAGCCTGGAAAGGCCGCACAGGCCCGTGAGCGCTTTGAGGCCATACGACGTGATGATGACAAGATGCGTGGGCTGATGAAGCGCTGTGCGGTGGATAACAAAAATGCGGCGCTTTTCAAAGAGACGGGACTTTTCTGTCTGCGCATCGGGAACTTTCTCAATGCTCGTGTTTATCTGGACCATGCAGAGAAACTTAAGCCGGGCGATCCTGAAGTGAGTGCCGCATGGAAGCAATTGATCAAGCAAGAAGAGAAGCGCCAGGATCTGGTGGAGAAGCTGGGGGAGCTACGGCGTGCCCAAAAAGAGCAGCAAGAGGCTGGAAAGAGTGAAAAACCATGAGAAAGCTGATTGGGGGAGCTCTCGCACTTTGTTTGATCATGGGCTGCACGCCCAAGCCCGAGCCGCCCAAAGCGCCGCTTATAGCCTCACCGAATGCACTCTTTGAGGATGTGGCGCCGAAAGCCGGGGTGCGTTTTACGGCGAACACGGGGGTCTCAGGAGGACGTTTTTATTTTATTGAGAGCACGCCTTCTGGGGGAGGCTTTATTGACTTTGACAATGATGGCAACTTAGATCTTTTTCTGGTTCAGCCAGGGGGAGCTTCGTCGCCGGATCAGCTTAAGGGCGAGCGGCCCCACTGTGCGCTCTTTCGCAACAACGGCGAAGGTGCGTTTACCGAAGCCACGGCGGGCTCCGGCTTCGATAAAGATCTCGGCTACGCGCATGGGATCGCTGTGGCTGACTACGACAACGATGGCTACGACGATATTTTCGTCACTAGCACACCCCATAACTTTCTTTTTCGTAATGAGAAAGGCACGGGGAAGTTTACGGATGTCACGGCAAAGCGGGGGCTGGACAAGACACACTCCACGGGCTACGCCACCAGCGCGGCATTTGGTGACTATGATAACGATGGCAAGCTCGACCTCTATGTTTGCTACTACGGCCCTTGGTCGCCCGCGACGGATAAGCCTTGCACAAATGCCCAGCGGCAGCGCGACTACTGCACCCCGGAGATCTACGAGTCCGATGTCCACCAGCTCTTCCACAACGATGGCACACGCTTTACGGATGTGAGTGAGCGCTCCGGAATAAACAAGAGTAAGGGCCGTGGCCTTGCCGTGGCTTTTATAGACTACGATGAAGATGGCAAGCAGGACATCTTTGTTGCCAATGACCTAACCCCCAACATGCTCTGGCACAACAAAGGCGGCGGTGTTTTTGAGAACGTGGCTTCTGAGGCCGGGTGTGCTTATGCTGAGAATGGCTCCCTGATGGCGGGGATGGGGATTGGGATTGGAGACTACAACCGAACCGGCCACGCGAGCCTGTTTGTGACAAGCTTTGCGGGGATGCCTAACACGCTCTTTAAGAATCAAGGAGACGGGCTGTTTGAGAACGTCGCGGATACATCACGGGTTGCTTCTGCCCACATGAAGTATCTCTCGTTTGGCTGCGAGTTTATAGACTACGACGCCGATGGCTGGCTAGATCTGATGATGTCCAATGGTCACGTTCAGCTTTTTGTGGACCCGAAGCTCTCTGTGGGACTTAAGCAGCCTAAGCGGCTCTACCGCAACCAGGCCAACGGGACGTTTTTACCGATCGAGGACGCCACGCTTCTGGGCGACCTGAACAAGCCTGTTATCTCACGTGGCCTTGCCATCGGTGACTTTGATAACGACGGCTGGCTTGATGCGCTTGCAACCAACCAGAACGACCCCGCGCAGCTCTTTCGGAACCGAGGCGTCGGCAAGAACGCGATGATTGGCTTTAAGCTCATCGGCAGAAAATCGAATCGAAACGGGTGTCACGCCAAGATCATCCTCACCGACAGCACAGGCGCTGTACACACCGACTGGGTTCGTGCAGGCTCCAGCTACCTCTCCGCCAGCGACCAGCGCGTCTACTTTGGTTTAGGCAGTGCCACCAAAGCCACCAATGTTGAGGTTCACTGGCCCAGTGGCACGGTAGACAAGCTCGCCGATGTCTCCGCTGGTGTGCTCTACACCCTCACCGAGGGCGAGAGCATCACTCAAACCACACCATTTCGTGCGAAGTAGGGGCTACTGTTACCACTCGGGCGCTTTGTACTCTGCCTTTAGCTTTTTGTAGAGCGCCTTTAGCTCTGCAAGAGTTTGGGCATAGCTCGCCTCACTATGCACGGAGCGCAGCTCGCTTGGGTCGCGCTTGAGATCGAAAAGATTCCATTCTTTGGTGCTGGGGAAGTAGATGAGCTTGTGGCGCTCCGTGCGGACGCCATCGTGTGGGGCGACATTGTGGGTCTGCTCACCGCTGTATCGGTAGTAGATCGCCTTGCGAAAGTTTTGAGGCGTCTTGCCGGTCTTAAGAACGGGGACAAGGCTCTCGCCCTGAAGCTCAGGCGGCGCGGGGATTCCGGCCATCTCCAAGAATGTCGCGGCGTAGTCAATGTTCTGGATCATCGCCTCGGGCCGTGAGCCGGGCTTTATCACGCCGGGCCAGCGGATCAGAAACGGCATCTTGAGAGACTCCTCGAACATCCAGCGCTTGTCAAACCAGCCGTGCTCGCCCAGATAGAAACCCTGATCGGAGGCGTAGATCACGATGGTGTTTTTCGCCAGTCCGCTCTTGTCCAGGTAGTCCAGAAGCTCCCCAACACTCTCGTCCACGCCGCGCACGCAGCGCAGATAGTCTTTTAAGTAGCGCTGGTACTTCCACTTGAGCTTGTCCGCCTCGCTCATCGTGGGGAA
>NZ_CBAYMC010000012.1:0-31578 GCF_964826245.1 Armatimonas sp.
GTTTAAGAGAGGAACCATCTGGAGCTGGAACCTAGAAGCCGCAGGCAAGCTCGGAGATCTGGCGTTTATCCCGGTGCTTCATCACCTGCGAAACGGCTATCAAAAGACCCACTGGTTCTACAAATCGGTCACAGAGACGATCAAAGCAATTAAAAAAGCCTCGCCGAAATCGGCGAGGCTTCAGGGGCATTAAGGAAGCGCTTACTTGAAGGCTTCTTCCAGATCGGCGATGAGGTCATCCACGTGCTCGATGCCGACGGAGATTCGGATGAGATCCTCAGTAAGCGTGAGCCTTCGCCGGACATCCTCGGGCATGGAGAGATGCGTCATGGTCCACGGCTGTTCGATCAGGCTCTCGACGCCGCCCAGTGACTCGGCGAGGACAAAGATTTTGAGGTGCGTGAGCAGGTGCTTTGCAACCTCACCATCCGTGACACGGAAGCTGAATGTCCCGCCGTAGCCTGACATCTGGCGCTTCGCTAGTTCGTGCTGTGGGTGCGACTCTAGACCAGGGTGAAGCACTTGCGTGACTTTTGGATGCGCCTCCAGCCAGTGGGCGATTGCCAGTGCATTGCTATTATGCCGCTCCATGCGCACGGGCAGTGTTTTCACGCCGCGCATGGTGAGGAAACAGTCAAACGGAGCCTGCGCCGTGCCCATCGCGTTCTGGAGCATCTTGATCGTCGCTGCCAGCTCGGGATCGTTGGTGATCGCCGCGCCCGCCACCACATCACTATGACCGTTGATGTACTTCGTGGTCGAGTGCATCACGATGTCAATCCCAAGCTCCAGAGGCCGCTGGTAGAACGGCGACAAGAAAGTATTGTCGCAGAACGTGACGATTCCCTTGGGCTTTGCGATCTCCGCAATCGCCGAGAGATCCAGCAGGTTCATCAGTGGGTTGGTCGGAGTCTCGGTCCAGATTCCCTTCGTGTTGGGCTTGATCGCAGCTCGAAGTGCGTCTAGGTCGCGCAGGTTCACAAACGCGATCTCCATGCCCTTAGGCGCTAGCACAGAGACTAATAGCCGGTACGTGCCGCCGTAGAGATCGTCGTGGACGATAATATGATCGCCTGCGTTGAACATCGAGAGAATTGTCGCCGAGGCTGCCATCCCGGTGGCAAAGACATAGCCAAACTTCCCGCCCTCAAGAGCTGCGAGGCAGTCTTCGAGCTGCTTGCGCGTGGGGTTGCCACTGCGGGTGTAGTCAAACTCCCCAGGTTTGTTGTAGTCCTGGAAAGCAAAGGTCGAGGTCTGGTAGATCGGAGACATCACAGCGCCGTACGCCGGATCCGGTCCCTGCCCAGCGTGGATGGCAAGGGTTTCAAATTTCATATCAGCCCAGTATATCAGCTTAGAGCAGTTTTGCGCCCTCCGGGTCGAGGTGGAGGGGCATCCACTGTGCCCGCGTGCCTGCGTCACGGATCGCGCTTGCCATGGCCTCGCCAATCCGCTCCTCGTAAGCCTCGGTGAGGGCGAGGATCGCGCTGCCACTGCCGGAGAGCGCGGCACCGTAGGCACCGGCGTCTAGGGCGGCGTCTAGGGCGGCGCGAAATCCGGGGATGAACTTCTCGCGATAGGGCTGGTGGAGACGATCGTCCATTCCCACACGCAGCAGTTCCCAGCGCCGGGAGAGAAGAGCCGTCATGAGCACTGCCACGCGTCCTAAGTTCGCAACGGTCTCCGCGCGTGTCCAGCTCTCGGGGAGGGCCGCACGTGCCTCTTCGGTGGGCATGATTAGCTCAGGAATGCAGACAACCGCCTTAAGGCCTTCGGGAGCGGGAACCGAGACCCGAGTGATCGTCCCATCCGGCTCACGGACGGCGATCTGGAAGCCTCCAAAGAGCGCAGGGGCGACATTATCGGGGTGCCCCTCAATCTCCAGTGCGAGTGCAAGAATCTCTTCTTTATTCAGAGGGTTTCCCAGCAGGGCATTGCCACCAAGCAGGCCACCCACAACCGCCGTGGAGCTGCTTCCTAAACCCCGCGAGAAGGGGATATTGGCCTCGGTCTGCACAAAGAGCTTGGGGGGCTGCTTGCCAAGCGTTGCATAGAGCCGATAGAGGGCCAAGTGCGCCAGGCTATCCTCGCCTAGGACGAGCGTACGGGGGCGAAGCTGTGGCGGCGTGTTGCCCTCTAGCACATCAAAGTGAAAGACATTGTGCAGATCTAGGGCAACCCCGATGGTGTCAAAGCCAGGGCCAATATTTGCAGAAGTAGCTGGAACAGAGAGGGAGATCGTTTTACTCAAAGTGTTTTCTCAGATAAGTTTCATAGAGTGGGCAGCGTAGCTGGAGTTTTGTGGCACTCTCTCCTACAATCACGCCCGCTGCTCGGAGTCGGAAAAAGGCATCGTGCGAAGGAGCCTTCCCCCGCAGTATCTGGTGGAGCGCTTCCGCAAGGCAGGGCTCCTGGGTTAGTGAAAAGAGAAGACGCTCTAAGTGGTTGTCGAAGGCAGGGGTAGTCTCTAGCGCTTCCCCCGCAGCCAGCACTTCGAGGCCCTTACGGGTGAGATAGGGATGTCCCGAGAGTAGTGCAAATAGCGAGGTAATCTCGCGTACTTCATAGCGCTCGGCGAGCCACTGAACTTCACTCTGTGTAAAATCCGTGAGCTGGAGGCGCACCCCAACATTGAAGGGTGACTGGTTGGGATCCGTGATAAAGAGGTGCGCTTCAGTGGCATAGGCAAGTGCAATGGTCAGGCGGTGCCACGGCCCTTGCGGATCTAGGCTACGACGATTGTGCCAGGAGCGCAGAAGACCAAAGACCTCACTGCCAAAGCTCAGCGGAAAGAGCCGATCGGCTTCGTCGAGCCCCCAGACTAACGGGCGCTCACTCTCCACAACGACCACTCGTCTCAGATAGCGCTCCAGGTTCGCGGCACCGGATCGTGAGGCGTTCCAGTGGCTCTCGGGGGACGTCTCAAGATCAAGCTGCTCACAGAGGCTCTCCGCCATGGCACGGTAGAGGCTTTCGGCAGACGCTAAAACATCACTTCCGAGGCTCTGGAAGTCTAGGATCGCCACTTGGGTTCCGCGATGGCGCGCCGCATGGAGCCCCCGCGCCAGGAGGCTGGTCTTTCCCACCTGCCGAGCACCTTTGAGAAGCACAATCGCCTCTTGCCGCTCCAGCGCGGCATGAAACTGCGCATCCACAGCCCTAGTCACGTAGTGCTCTGAGCGAAGAGGCACGGCTCCGCCGGGTGTGCCCTCCTCCCCAACCCTCCTCCCAATCCTGGGAGCAAGGATTGGGGGAGGGAGAACCCCCTCAGGCTCCCCCTCCTCCCAGGGTTGGCACCCAGAGGGTACCCGGGGGGCAGGGGGGAGGAGGGCATACACACTCACCCACTCCCCGTGCTTCGTCTCTCGTGCTCCGAGTGATTTCAGGCGCTCTTTCCAGGCATCATGATCTTTAACCAGAGAAACGGCGGCCTCGGAGAGAAGAACCTCACCCGCCTCTGCCATGTCCATAATGCGCTTGGCGGTGTTGATTCCCCCACCGGTGACACTAATCGCCCCATTAATATCGTGGATACGGGTGATCGGGCCGACATGAATCCCCATGCGTAGAGAGAGCGGCGCGGCACTCGCTTGCACTTCGCAGGCACAATCCAGAGGAGCTGTCGCATAGCGCAGGAAGACTAAGGCAACTCCATCGCCCGTCGCAATGGGAATAAGCTCCCCGGATCGCTCCGCACTCTGAAATGCCATGGTCGCCCTCACACACTCCAGCAGCTTCGTGACCGATGCCGCCTGCTCTTCTAGCGAGAGCCGCGAGTAGCCCACGAGGTCTAAAAAGAGGACATGGCCGGTTTCGGTGGAGTTCAGCATTCTTTCTATTATGAGTGGGCTATTATGGGCGGGAGCCACGCTTTGTCTTACGGCTCTGCCAAAGATTCAGAATGGCCAGCGAGAGGCGCTCGTGATCGTGGCGAACGAGCTGGGTTTCCGAGAGGAACTTTCCCGTGATCGGGTGGTAGCCCATACTTTTAATGAGCTCCGTATCGGGGACAACGACATCGGCTCCAGTTTTGGCATAGCGATCCATTGCGTCTAGTGACGGGCGAGCATCGTTGACAAGCACATAGTCCACGATCTTGCGGCCTACGGGCAAAGAGGGAAGATGGCGCTCAATGGCGGCGAGGTGTGCGGAGGCCGTGTAGCCATCTGTCTCACCCGGCTGGGTCATGACATTGCAGATATAGACCCGCAGCGCTTTGGTCGCAACAAGGGCCTCGGCAATAGGAGCAACCAGCAGATTGGGAATCACCGACGTAAACACGCTCCCTGGTCCCAGCACCACGATATCGGCATCGCGAATGGCATCCAGCACTTCCTGCGGTGGCGTTGGGGCCTCTGGGCAGAGCTTGATCCGATCAATCGGGCTAGTATCTTTGACGATCTTCGTTTCTCCGGTGACTTCACGACCATCTTCCATCATCCCTACCAAGATCACCGACTCCACGGTAGAGGGAAGCACCCGTCCTCGGATGGCCAGAATCTCACTTGTTTTCTCGACAGCCTGCTCAAAATCTCCTGTAATCCGGGTCATGGCGGCAATTAGTAGGTTGCCAAAGCTATGACCGCTCAGCCCATCGTTATCGTCGCGTGTCTCAAACCGGAACTGAAAGAGCTGCTGCATCAGAGGCTCCGCATCGGCCAAAGCCACTAGGCAGTTACGAATATCTCCCGGCGGCGGCATTCCTCCGAGCTGCTGCTGGAGCAACCCCGACGATCCCCCATCGTCTGTCATGGTCACCACAGCAGTTAAGTTCGATGAGTACTGCTTCAGGCCGCGCAACAGAGTCGAGAGCCCCGTCCCTCCCCCAATCACCACGATCCGCGCCCCCTGATTGAGTGAGCGCTTACGCTGGATGACATCGGGTAGGGTCTCTAAGTTCTCCGGTGAGATCACCCCCACAATACTCCGATTGACCGCAATCAGGGCGCTGAGAATCAGCACCAACCCCAGCACGATCAGCGCGATTCCTGTGGGAAGATAGAAGCGCATGTCCGCAATATCAACATGAAAAAGCTGCTCAATGCGGTGCTCCAACCAGTCATAGTAGTCCGTATTGCGAATATTGACCAGCAGCGCAACCCCAATCACCACGGGCAAAAGCCCAATCGGGATTAGGAGGAGATAGCGCTTCACCTTCAGGCCTGGCGTGAGCCACTTCACCCCATGTACCACCAGCTGCTGAGGATTGGGAAGAGGAGTCGCCACGCTTAGCGCCTCTCCACATCGCGGTGCTGGATCAGCACTCGGTAGCCGCGCTGCTTTAGGAACGCGGAGAGTCTCTCACTAATAAACACAGAGCGATGCTTGCCACCCGTGCAGCCAATGCCAATGGTTAAGTAGGCCTTTCCTTCGGCAATGTAGTGCGGGAGCGACCATCCGACTAGGTCGTAGAGACGCTCCAGGAAAGCACTCGTGCGCTCATCGGCCTCGACAAACTCCTGAACTTCGGCACTACGACCATCTTTCTCTCGAAGACTATGATTGTAGTAGGGGTTACGCAGAAAACGCACATCAAACAATAAATCCGCGTCAAGAGGTGTCCCATGCTTGAAGCCAAACGAGGCTATGGTAACGGTAATAGGCTGCTGTTTGTGCTGCGGCGCGGCAAAGCGCTCGCGCAGAAACGCCCTCAGCTCGGTCGTGCTCATCCCCGATGTATCAATCACCAGCTCGGACTGCTCTTTTAGCTCCGCAAGCCTCTCCCGCTCTAGCCCAATGGCGGAGATAATCCCTCCCGCTTCAAAGAAAAACGGGTGGGGGCGGCGTGTCTCTTTGAAGCGGCGTACTAAAATCTCGTCAATGGCATCTAAGAACACGAGAGTTGGTGTTACGGGTAGCGAGAGAATCCCTGCCGAGAGCGCATCGAACTCTCCCGAGCGCACATCGTTGACGATGCAAAGGGGCTCATCTTTGGGCATTCCATTCAGAAGAGGCGCGAAAAGACGTGGCGGAATGTTCTCCACCACAAGCCAGCCCATGTCCTCAAAGCAGCGCGCCGCGGTCTGCTTTCCCGCGCCGCTCATGCCCGTTAAAACCACCACCGAAGCCATCGCCATTAGTCCTTATCTTTGGGGATCAGCAAGTCCAGCATCCCAGAGATCGTGGAGAGTGCAATGGAGCCGTAGAGAGCCGGCAGAAAGCCCTGTACCGAGAGTCCCAGTCCCAGTGTTCCCGCTAGCCAGAAGAGCAGCGCGTTGACCACAAAACGCATCAGGCCCATCGTCAGGCAGTTGAGCGGCGCGGCCAGCAGTCTTAGAATCGGCCCCACAAAGGCATTGACTAGTGTCACCACCGCGATGGAGAAAAACGCCCCAAGAGCGCCATCCAGCATCAGCCCCTGCTTGCCTCCCAGAAATGGAGCCACCGGCTGCACGTAGCTCCAGGAGAACACCGTCAGATACAGCGCCACCGCCCCGACGATCCAGCGAACGATCCAGGTCATTTTGTTATCCCCTCCCAAATCATTTTATCAGTTGTCGGGGCCTAAAAGTCCCCGCCTAGGCCGCGCAAGCGCGAAGCGGGCCGAGCCCGCACAAGAGAGGCCAAAAAAGAAATTTCCCTGTGTTTTATCAGAATGGGTACCTGTGAGCCGTTATAGAGACGTGAACAGAAAAGTAAACGTACGGCACCAGAGCAAAGTCGAGAGTTTTGCCCATTTTGTCTGGGCCACCTACCAGCGCCAGCAGATACTAACGGGGGAGTGGGAAGAGACAGCGCATCGGTGTATCCGAGCCGAGGCAATGCGTTTAGTCTGCGATATCCTTGCCCTGAATGGGATGCCAGACCCTGTTCATGTGGTCGTCAAACTCCATGCATCCGTGATGCTATTCACAGTTTGCCAATCAGATCAAGGGCGTTTCCTCCGCACTTCTCAACGATCTGCGCGAAGAAAACACCGAGATATTTCGCTGGCAGAGCGGCTATGCGAGCTTCAGCCTGAGCCGCTCACACTTAAGCCGAGTCGTTGCCTACGTGGACAACCAGAAAAAACACCATGCCAACCAGAAAGTCTGGCCCGAGTGGGAAGAAGTCGAAAAACGGCAAACCTAAACTCCCGCGGGCTCGGCCCGCTTCGCGCGTAGCGCGGCCTAGGCGGGGACTTTCAGGCCCCGCCAAACGCCCCGCCTGATAAAATACGCCATGATCATTCTGCCGGTGCTGATCTTTCTTGCGGCGCTGCTCTACGCCTCTGTAGGCCATGCGGGGGCCTCAGGGTATCTGGCAGCCATGGCATTAGTGGGGGTTGATCCCACAGTCATGAAGCCAACAGCATTGGTGCTGAATCTGCTGGTCTCTAGTATCGGCACCGTGGCATTTGCTCGCGCCGGAGCGTTCTCGTGGCGGCTTTTCTGGCCCTTTGCCCTCGGCGCGATTCCTCTGGCCTATTTTGGAGGCGCGATCACCCTGTCGGGTAGCTGGTACAAGCCTCTTGTAGGTATTGTTCTGCTCGTTGCCGCCGTGCGCCTGTTTCTGGGAAAGCTCACGGATAAAGAAGACCCACAGCCCCCGCCGATCTGGCTGAGCATGGTTCTCGGGGCGGGAATCGGATTTCTGGCAGGTCTGACGGGCACGGGGGGCGGGATTTTCCTGACGCCGCTCTTGCTGCTGATGGGCTGGGCAAAGGCAAAAGAGGCAGCGGGGACATCGGTGGCCTTTATTTTGGTCAACTCACTGGCGGGGCTTGCGGGAAAACCCAGTAGCTTGGCGCACCTGCCACCCAGTCTCTGGCTCTGGGCCATCGCTGCCGTCGCGGGCGGCTCGATCGGTGCAGCCCTAGGCAGCAAGCGCCTTCCTCCCCCCAGCCTGCGCCGCCTTCTCGCCCTCGTCCTGCTCATCGCCGCCGCCAAGCTCCTCTTTGCGATAAAATAGCCTTCTATGGCTGAGCTTCCGCCGCGCAACTCGATTACCCTTCATGGGATGCGCATTGATCGTGTGACTATGGAAGGGGCGCTGGCGTATATCGCCTCGTTTATCGCGTCGGGGAAACCCCATCATATCGTGACGGCTGATGCGTCCATGGTGATGACCTACCGCGAGGACAAAGACTTCGCCGCCCTTGTCGAGCAAGCGGCGCTGATTACTCCCGATGGCGCGGGGATTATTTGGGCAAGCAAGCGTCTGGGCGTACCGATTACTGCCAAGGTCAGTGGCGTGGATCTCTCTGCCAAGCTGGTGGAGCTCTCGGGCAAAAATGGCTGGCGCATCTTCTTTTTTGGGGGCGCTCCGGGCATTGCGGAGGCGGCGGCGCAGAAAATGCGGGAGAGGTTCCCAGATGCCAATATCTGTGGCATGCGCGACGGCTACTACAAGGCTGACGAAGAAGATACCGTGGCGGAGCAGATCGCGGCCACAAAGCCCGATATTCTCTTGGTCGCCATGGGAATTCCGCGCCAGGAAAAATTTATCCAGCGGCAGAAAGGGAGGGTGGGAGCAAAAGTCTATATCGGCGTGGGGGGGACACTGGATGTCTTCTCCGGCACCGTGAAGCGTGCCCCGGTCTGGATGCAAAAATCTGGGCTAGAGTGGCTCTACCGGATCTCGTCGAGCCCCAATGCGGCGCGCATGAAAAAGCTCGCCGCTCTGCCGCAGTTTGCTCGGCTCACTCTCACCACCCAAACGAAAAAATGAAAATCTGTCTTGAATATGTCTCTGCCAACCCCAATGGCCCGATCTCGATCCCGCACGCACGCGCCGCCGTGATCGGGGATATTCTCGCGCGTGTCTTTGCCGATGTGGGCCATCAGGTGACCCGTGAGTTCTATGTCAATGACGCGCCAGGCACCACGCTCACCGCTTTTGCTCGGAATGTCGCCACAGAAGCTGAGCCCTTCGCCGCTGAGATCGCGAAGTCCGCACGAGGCGCAACCCTCTCCGATATTCTCGCGGCAGTGCGCACACGACAAAACGCTAGCCTTGCGGAGCTTGGTGTTAGCTTCGACTCGTTTATCTCCGAGGCGGAGCTGCTGCGCTCCGGCGAAGTGGATAAGCTCCTGACCGATCTTACGGCGGCAGGTCAGACCACCTGGCGTGGCGGAGCGCTCTGGCTCAAGAGTGGAGAGCAAGACTGGCCACTCGTGCGCACCCAAGGCGGCCCGACCTACCTGGCAAGCGATCTGGCGTACCATCGGCAGAAGCTCTCGCGCGGCTTTGACCTGCTCATTGACCTCTGGAGCGATGACCACGGTGCCTACGAGGGCCGCACCCGCGTGGGGCTCCAGGCACTGGGCTGCGTCCCCGAGGCGCTACAAATTAGTTTAGTGGCTCCGGTGAGGATTTTGAAGGAAGGGCAGGAAAGGCGGGTCGGAAGGTACGGAGCGCTGCCCGTGCTGGAAGAGATTCTGCCACAGACGACGCCTCAGCAGCTGCGCTGGTGGTTTGCACAGGCGGATCCGAGTACCCCGCAAGTAATAAACCTGGATGTGCCTTCGCAGGCCCCCACGCAGCTGCACTCCGCACTCACCTCTTCCCATGTGGGCGAGGCGGCGGCACTGGAAGCTGCCTGTGCAACAGCAACCTTAGCTTTGGAGCAGGCACAAGAAACTCTCTCACCACGGCCTCTGGCGGAGGCAGCTCTAGGACTTGCGGCGGCACTGACAGGAGCCATGCCCGCTGGTAGCGCCGCTGAGGAGGCCAAACAGGCACTCCAAAAGCTCCTTACGATTCTGGGTATTTAAGACGATGCTAAACCCCCTTGCTTTACTGGCTCTGCTCTCTCTCCCTCTGATAGGCTCCTCGACAGGCTCCACAGATGGGGTTTACACCGACGGAGCCGGGGAGAAACACCCTTGGCGTGTCGCGGAGAACCACTCTCTTGTCTGGGATGGCAAGCCTTTTGTGCCTGTTGGGGGGCTCTTCCAAGTTAAGTCCTGGGCTCCAGGAGCAAGTGAGGCAGACGTCACCGATGACCTGGCAGCACTCCAGCGTCTTAAAGCCAGCGGGATCACGGATATCTATCTCCAGCCACTCAAGGGTGGAATTACCCTGATCAAGCCAACGGCAATCCAGCGGATCGTTGATGCCGCCGAGGCGGAGGGCTTCACCTACGGCCTCTCTCTGGCGGATGCTCCACGCACGCCTCTCTTGGGCTACCAGATCCTTCCTGGTCGCTATCTACAAGATGCTCCCGGCAACGGCGGACAAGTGCGCTTCCCCATCAAGAACCTGAGCCGTGCCCTCTGGTTTGTCGCCGACCCTGGAACGCGCCAAGTGCTGGATCTGGGAACAGCGGATATTGTCGCGGAGGGTGCCCGTGCCAATGTCTCCTTCAAAGAGGGACGCAACCGGCTGGTGCTCTACCCTGAGCGCCTCTTTCTTGCGGGTAGTGAGCTTGGGATTCCCAATGTCTGGGAGGGCTTTGATAAGTACCGCGACGATCTGCTGATGCTCTTTAGCCAGGTAAAGCTGGGCAAAGGCTTTCGCTTCTTCTCCGATCCGCTTGGCCTGACACTCTCTCTCGCGGGGGAAGCACGCCAGATTGTCCCCAGCGGCACTGCCTTCCAGACCGAGTGGGCTCTATACCTCTCGCACCGCTATGCCACGCTTGACAGCCTTGAGGCAAAGTGGGGCATCACAGAGCGAGGAACCGTTAGAAGCTTTGACGATGCCGCACAGCTTCTTCCGCTCTGGTGGGCAGAAAAGGGCCTACCACAGTTCTACCACAAGGGAAAAGGCAGTCTTATCGCTACTCAGGACAGCGCCTCTAGCTTCTGGCAAGATCTAGAGACCTTCAAGACCGAGTCGCTGAGGGGCTACATGAACCAGCTTGCCATCGCCCTCAAGCGCGGGGTCGCCGAAGTGCCCGTCGTCTACCGCTCTCGGGGATTCTCTCCCCTCTTTGCACGGATAGAGGCGCGAGCGGGCTTCGATGGCGTGGGCATTGAAGCCTATGGCAAAGGGATTGAGCCCGTCGCCTACACCGGAGCGGAGGCCTATGCCCAGCTCAGCGATGCGCCTCGTCGGCTCTGGCTACCCGTTCTAGCCACACAGGAGTCGCGTATCCCGCAGACAACCCAGCCGGGCTTTGCCACCAAGCGCTTACTCTTTAGCATGCTGGATGCCCTGCGCGACACGGGAGCACGCGGCTTCTATGTGGATGGCGCTCGCCTAGTCGAGCCCACCCGTATCGCCTACGACCTCTCACAGCAGCCGGAGCAGCTTGGCTGGCTAGGAGAGTACCAGCGCCAGCTCGGGGTCATGGGGATCGGGGCGGCAGCCCCGCCACGGGATAAAGCGGTCTTCTATCCACGAACCTACAAGCCTCTTCAACCCCGTCCCCTGCAAGACGGAAGCTGGTGGCTTCCCAGTGACCGTGAGTACATGCTCTACAACTTTGGGCCTGCGGGGCGCGCCTACAGCCTGAGTGAGCCGGAAGGACCCGTGTTCTACCTCTGGAACCCCAGCGGACCACGTCAGATCAAGCTCAAGATTCCTAAGCAAGCAAACCTCTCCAATGCGGCTCCCCTGAGCTGGCTGCCCAGGGAGCGCGGCGTTATTACCAAAGACACCCTGACTCTCACCATCGGCCCCGAGCCTCTGCGTCTCTACAACTTCCCCTCCCTCCCTCTCCCACTGGAGGCATTCCCCGAGACCATGGCCCGAGCAGAAACACTCCTAGCGGGGGTCAGTAAGCGCAAGTTCAATGAGACCTCGTTTCTGGGCATTGAGCTACAGAACCTCAAGCGGCGCTATAAGAGTGAGGTGACGACATCGGCCTACCAGGCCCTGACGGATCTCCAGCAAAAAGTGGATCAGATGAGCGCTCTTCTGCGTCCCTATGTCTGGATTGAGGCCGAGCAAGTCGCAGGCTACACATTTGACATGGTAGATGACCGTCCGGGTGCCAGTGGAGCGCGGGTGCTCGTGAGTGCCAACCGTCCTGCCGATGCCGCCCTCGCGACAGCCGTTTTTCCGGTCGGCATCAACCTCGAAGGGGCTCTTAGGCTCTATGTGGCGGCCACACCAGGCGCAACTTTCCGAGTGTTTCTCGATGGTCAGCCCTTCGGAGGAGCCGATGCGCCTCTCCCCCGAATAATGGGGGAGACGTTTGCTCTTGGGACACTAAGCTGGTACGACTGCGGCTCCGTCGTGATGCCGCGCGGCATTCACCAAATCGAAGTTCGTGCCGAAGGGGCTATCTCTCTGGATGCTCTCTTGCTGGCCCCCCCGGGAATCGTGCCCAGTGGCCCCCTTCCCCCGCCTTTTCAACCATAAGTTGAAACTCTCAGAAGAGAGACCTGTCTAATCAGACGCCCGGAACTAAGGAACAAAGCTATGAAGATGTTAAGTCGTTTTGCACTACTGGCACTGGTGATGAGCACCGCAAGCCATGCATTTGCCCTACCCGCCTACGCAAAAAAAGAGAGTAAGAACTGTGCGTTCTGCCATACCAACCCCAAGGGTGCGGGAAAGCGCACGGCAGCCGGTGAGTGGTACAAGACCCACGCGCACTCTCTAAAAGGCTTCAAAGAGCCTGCCAAGCCTGCTCCCAAGAAAAAATAACGTGGACACTTAGGACAATGCAACAAAAAAGCCCACAAGATGCTCCCATCACCGAACAGATCAAAGATCTCTTTGCGGCTCTACGCATTGTCCATGAAGAAACCAACTTCGACGAGCTAAAAAAGATTGGTGGCGCGTTTGCGACCTCGTACCGTATTCCCACCTACGAGCTGACCTACAAAGCTCCAGGGCGACTTCGAGTCGAGGGAAAGGCGGGGCCGCTCTCTGCACTGCTGATCTATGTTGGCAATACCAAGACCTACAAAATCGGGATGCTGAAAAAAACGGAGGATGTCCAAAACAACCCAGGCCAGAAGCAGAGCCTGATGGATGTGGGAATCTTCGCCAAAGACTGGCTCACGACGGACTATCAAGCCATCTTTCAACGTCGTGAGGGCGCTTTGCTGGTCTACAAGCTCATTCAGCGCAACACCAACAATAAAAGCCACGAGCTGGTCTGGCTCAATCCCAAGACTTTTATCACTGAAAAGCGCCTTTCCTATAATTCGGAGAGTGAGCTACAAAAAGAGATTCGCTATGTCAAAGCGCGGGAGCTAAAACCGGGGATCTTTCTGCCCTCACGCGTCGAGATCTACAATCAGTTTGGCAAGCTTGGTGCCGTCCAGACCGTGGAGTCAGCGCGGATCAATGTCGGTGTCCCAGAGAGTCTTTTTTCCCTATGAAAGTGGCTCTGCTGCTTGCCTCAGCACTTCTCGGCCTGCCTGCACTCGCACAGACACAGCCCCCAACCGAGCGTCCGAGCTTCTTTGCGGTCTATCCGCCGCCGCCACGTGGGACATTTCAACCCACGCGTCCTCCTAACTCAACAGCATCCCGTGACCCTGATCTCATCGGTCCTAAGCCTTTCTACCGCACTTCTGAGACCTGGCTCTTTGGCGGTGCGCTAGACTGGCGCTACCGCAACGGCAGCAGCAACACGCGTGGGGGCTATATTGCCTCGGGTCGCTACACACTAGACTACATTAAGGCAAACCCTAAAGATGGCGATGAGCGCGGTGGGATGCGCCTCCAGCTCGTGAGTGAGTCCGAGGGGCCACGCGGCACGGCGCTCAACCGCCTGCGTGCCTCAGAGGTCTATGCCTTCTATCGCTTTTTACTGCCAGGGGTGGATGCCACCGTGCGAGCGGGGCAGTTTGTGCTGCCTTTTGGCCTCGCCGCCGTCTACGACACACCGCTTCAGCCGATCCAGACGCTCTACGAGAAGTCTCTGGGGCTGCGGGTGGACACGGGCGCAATGCTGGAGGGAAGCTACGGCCCCTACCGCTACTATGTCGCCGCCACAACGGGCGCTGGCCCCAACCGCTCGGACTTTGATGGCAATAAAGTAATCATGGCGCGGCTGGAGAGTCTCTTTCGAACGCAGGCTGAGAACGGGCGCTTGCAGCTCGGTGGCTCGATCATGACGGGACGCGGGCCGGTGACCACTTTTGACACGCAGCTCCCGGCTTCTGGAACCTCCGTCGCGCGGAACTTTGTGGACAGGACCCGGATGGCCGCCGATGCGGTCTACCAGCTGGATAAGCTCCTCGCTCGTGGCGAGGTTGTCTTCGGAGCAGACGACCAGAATCCAGTCTGGGGGTATTTTGGCGAGGGCAACCTAGCCGTCTCGCGGCATGTCACCGTGGTTGGGGTGATGCGGAGCTGGAAGTTTGGCGATAAACCCCAGTCCGCCACCGCACTTGGGCTGGGTGCCAACTACAAGTTCGCCAAAGACGTCATGCTTCGGGCGCTCTACGAGTACGAGCGTGATGTCCCCAGCCTCGCCGCAGGCGGCAGGCCCACCGTAGAGAAGCGCTTCACCCTCCAGACCCGCGTGAATTTCTAGGCAAGCTCGCTTAGTTTTAGCCGGACGGTCATGATATAGGGCGACTCGCCCTGAGCCCAGTGCCCATAGGTTGTGGCCACGATCGTGCCATCTCTGAGACAGAGCACACCGGGATAGGCACAGTCAGAGCCGTTGGTATTGTCCATCAGGCGTACCCGAAGCTGCCCCTCGCGGCCTGTGAGAAGATCATCGTAGGTGCCCACCCACGCCACCCAGTCGCCTTTGGTCGGGGACTCGTGGCACATGTCGCGAAACGAGATAAAGAGGCGACCATCCGGGGCATAGACTCCCGTGTGTCGATCCCCCGTGAGGGCACCGGGCAGCTCGCGCGGCTTTGTACAGGTAACCCCCTCATCGTGGGAGAAGATCACGTAGGAGTTGTGCGTGCGGGAGTTCTCGCGCAAGAGCACCGCGATTTGTTTCCCATCGGGCGAGCGGAGCGTGCCGGGCTCGCAGAGCTGCGCATCGGGCAGGTGCGCGATCACGGTCGGGTTGCTCCAGGTCACGCCGCCATCTGCGCTTCTTACCGAGTAGACATAAAACTTCCCGGTCGCCTTGCCCGCATTGGCATAAAACCGACCATCATCGTGGAAGAAAGCCAAGTAGTCGCCGCTAGCCAGCCGCACCATCGAGCCCATCGGGACAATCCCCCCGTAGTCGCCAATCGGGGCTAGCTCGCTCCAGGTCTGGCCCTCATCTTCAGAGATTGCCTGACGGATCGGGTAGAGGCCGCAGATGAGCAAGACCCGTTTCTTTCCCTTCTTGTCTTTCGTCCGAAAGAGAGTCGGGCACTCTTGCGATGTCACCCAGTTCGGCGGAGTCGGCAGGCGCTCGCTCCAGGTCTTGCCGCCATCCAGGCTTCTCTTGTAGACAATCGGCCCTCTCCCATGCCCCTTGGGATAGACACAGAGAATCGTCTTTTTATCGTCGAGGAGCACCGTGGTTGGATGCCCCAGATACTGGCCCGGCTCGCGATCCACGAGAAACTGGCGCTCTTTCTGCGCCGCGAGGTCTACCAGCGGGATCGTGTAGCCGCGTAAAGTTTGCATGGCTCATCATTCGGCTTTGTGGTACGCTTCTCCTACCATGCAACGACGAAGTTTTTTAACCCTGAGTAGCCTGCTGCTCACCACGCCGGGCGCATTTGCTGATGAGCTCGCACGCACGCCCAAGCAGACTGAGGGGCCGTTCTACCCCGACAAGCTCCCGCTGGACACCGACAACGATCTCTTGACCATCAACGACTCGCTCACCCCTGCAGTGGGCGTGGTGACCTATCTCTCTGGGCGAATTCTCGACAGCCGCGGCAACCCGATCCGCAATGCCACGGTGGAGATCTGGCAGTGCGACCACAACGGTGTCTATATCCACAGCCAAGACAGCACGCCGAAAAAAGACAAGCAAGATAAGAGCTTCCAGGGCTTCGGGCGCTTTGTCACTGGCTCCACGGGCGAGTATCTGTTTCGGACGATCAAGCCGGTTCCCTACCCTGGGCGCACGCCCCATATCCATCTCGCGGTGAAGCTCAAAGGCAAGAAAGAGTTTGTCACCCAGTGCTACATCGCAGGTGAGGCGCAAAACCAAACCGATGGCCCCTTAAAGGGCATCCCCGAGCCACAGCGCAAGCTCCTGCTCTCCGAGTTCAAGCCGCTTAAAGGCTCCAAGATCGGCGAGCTGACAGCAGGCTTTGATGTGGTGCTTGGCATTACCCCAGACGCGCACTAGGACTGCTGATAGGTGTAGACCACAGTGCCGTAGATATCGCGGTGCTCAAAGAGAATCGTGGGGCCCTTGACCGTCACGGAGAGAAAGCCGCCTTTGACCCGGTGGAACTTGTGGTAGCGCTTGTCCTCGCCCGGCGTGCCTGCCGCGTGCTCATCGCTGGCCGCACCAACTGAGAACTCGTTTAGGCCCGTCTCGGGGTGCACGGAGTGGTACTGCCAGTGCCGGTCGCCGCAGATCACAAAGAAGTTGCTCGGGACGTTGGCTTTAAACCAAGCGCGTAGCTCGTCGCCCTCGTGCTGAAAGCCTGCGTTGCTGTGATT
Organism: Armatimonas sp.; assembly: GCF_964826245.1. NCBI lineage: Bacteria > Bacillati > Armatimonadota > Armatimonadia > Armatimonadales > Armatimonadaceae > Armatimonas > Armatimonas sp. Next base: position 16,411 of record NZ_CBAYMC010000012.1, read on the forward strand.
GTCGTTCTTCTTGGCCCGATCCGGCCCGACCAGCGGTGTCGGGGAGATGAGAACTTTCCAGGTGGCAGTGCTCTCTTTGAGCGTGCGCTTAAGCCACTCTTTCTGCGTCTTACCAAGAATCGTCTTCTCCAGGCCATCTGGCATCGTGTTGGGTGAGCGAAAATCACGCCCCTCGGTGAGCCAGATTTGGAGATCCCGGCCCCAGCGAAACGTCCGGTAGCTTGGCCCGTTACTGAGCGGAGCTTGCTGACGGAAGATCTTCTGGCCCTCCGCAAACGTGAAGCTTCCCATGCTCTTGCTCGGCCAGGTGTCGTCGTTGAGCGTATCGTGGTCGTCCTTGAGCCAGTAGGTTCCGACGCTCTTATTGAACGCCAGCAGGCGTGGCAGGCTGAACATGCGCTCCCAGTGATAGCGTGCCAGCTGCGCCGTCTCCGCCCGTGGCGGGTCGTTGTCGTAGTAGACTAAATCCCCCGTGAGACAAGCAAAGGCGGGCTGGAGCGCCTGCATCGCCGGGTAGATCGCGTGGCCATCGGCGTGTCCACGATCCGGGTAGCCCTGGCAGGTCATCACGCAGAACCGGAAGTCGCTGGGCGCTTTCTCGCTGGGTGCGGTCTGAAACACTCCGCGCACCTCGCTGCCCTCCGATTCGCTGGCATAAAAATAGCGTGTCCCCGGCTTCAGGTTCTTTAGTTCAAAGTGGTGCGTAAAGTCCGTCGCCTCAGTGACGCTCACCCAAGGCGTCGCCTGCGCCCCGCGCAAGTCCTCCCGCGTCCCGTAACGCACCCGCACCCGGCCCGCCACGCCCGGACACGCGCCCTCAAGCTCTGCCAGCGTCCCTGGCTTGCGCGTCGCCGCGGCCGTTAGCCGCACCCACACCACCGCCGTCAGCGCCGTCGGCTCTCCCACACGGGTTCCGGTTGCTTGAAATGTACTCATCGTTTATTTTATCCACAGAAGGGGCTGCGTGATGGCGATATTGCGCTGGACTTCCGGGTCAGGGGGATCAGCGGGGAGCTTTTTCCAGAGCTCGATATAGGATTTTTCACCCAGCGCGAGACCGCCGAGCAGTAAGCTCGGCTGACGTGCGGGCCAGCCGTCCCAGGCTTGCACATCGGGCTTGCGTGGCCACTTGGACTTGTCGGCCAGAAACGGGTAGAGAAACGCCAGCGCCTTGCGAATCCCACGCCCATCGGGGAGCGTGAAGCTCCAGAGATTGTCGCTAGGCGTGGAGAGCACCTGGCAGAGAAGCGCCATGTTGTCGAGCTGAAAAATCGAGTAGCCGTAGGGCTTGGTGCGCTCTAGCTCCAGTGGAAAGCTCCCATCAAGCGCCATCTGCTGCGGGACAAACACTTCCTTGAACTGCTTGCGGCACTGGGTAAGTTTTGCCACATCGCCCACAAAATCGGCGTAGACCGCCAGCTGCAAGTAAAACGCGACCGCGTGGTTGTTCTTGGTCTGCGCCTCTTCCTGTCCGTTCTTACTGCTGACCATCCACTCCGCAAGCTCGCGAAACCAGGGCTTGAGATCGACTTGAAACGCCGCCGACTTCTCCAGCGCACGCACCGCACGGGGAATCTCGATGAGATGGAGCGCGTCGATAATCCCGATCCCGCGCCCCGGTGAGACGCCCGGAATCGCTTGGGCGTAGTCCAAGCGCGGGTTCATGTGGGTCTTGGCATCGAGAAAGAACACCCGCAGCAGTGCCGCTGCCTTGGTAACATAGCGTGTCTCCCCGGTAAGCTGGAACGCCGCCGCCAGCGCCGCAACCGCATCGCGCAGGGCTTTGACGGCCAGTCGGTGCTGCGAAAAGTTCTGTGGGTTGGACTCCCCATCACGGCGGATGTAGGGCAGGCCATCGGGCTTGGTGGGATCGGGCCACCAGTAGTCGCCGTTGGAGTAGAAGTCATGCACGCCGCCCTGGCTCAGCTTGGCTGGTGACGCCGTAATGGTGATCGGCTCCTGCGCCAGCGCCCGCGTCGCGGCCTTGAGCACCCGCTCGTGCTCCAGAAGAGCAATGTCCGAAGAAGACAGCATGGCGTATCATAACGCAAATTAATGCGACTTTGGTGCCCGTACCTCTATCTATTACAATGTCTGTACTGACAGAATGAACACATATAGTGAGAATCATATGGAAGACTTAGCAATAGACCAAGAGAGTGTTGTTTTGGATCAAGGTGTTTTGGAGCAGACTGGTTTTTTACTGGTTCAAGTAAGTGCGACAACCGCAGGGATCAGCGGAAATGTGGTTGTGGATATTCGTAGAGGGGATGGGACGGGGGGCTCTTTGCGTGCGGCTCGTGTCACCGTAGATTTCAGTAGCGGTATAAACTTTGCCCATATTATGATGCCGGTTGCCGCCGACGAAGCCTTCATCATCTTTGGTGAGCCAAAGCAAGGGGCGGCCTCACCGGTGATTTCCATGAGGAAATTTTTTATCTAGGTGCCATCTCTCGAAACCAACCGCCTGCTCCTGCGCCGCTGGCGTCCCAGTGATCACGCCGCTTTTGCCGCTCTAAACGCCGACCCGCGTGTGATGGAGTGCTTCCCCAGCACCCTCACAACCGCCGAAAGCGATGCGATGGTAGACCGAATCGAGGCGCACTTCGCCGAGAAAGGCTTCGGCCTCTGGGCGGTCGAGGTGCCGCGTCTTGCGGAGTTTATCGGCTTCATCGGCCTCTCCACCCCGCGCTTCACGGCACACTTTACTCCCTGTGTCGAGATCGGCTGGCGGCTGGCGTATGAGCACTGGGGGCACGGCTACGCCACCGAGGGGGCAAAAGCCGCGCTCGTCTACGGCTTCCAAACCCTCAAGCTCCCCGAGATCGTCGCCATGACCGCCGTCAGCAACCAGCGCTCCCGCAACGTCATGGAAAAGCTCGGCATGACCCACCACTCAGGCGACGACTTCGACCATCCGCTACCCCCAGTCGGGCACCCCATCACACCGCACGTGCTTTATCGAGTTCAGCCCTCCTAGGCGATAGAGCACTTATGCCTTCTATCGAGATCATCTGCCTCAGCCAGCATGAGCCCACCGACTTTTGCTACCTGCCCTGTGCTGTCGATGCAGAAACCACGCTACTCTCGCACCGTGACTACCCGTCGCTCTTCCAGCGAGACTTTGACCAGCTCCAAGGCTGTATCTACCATCTAGGCGGAAGCTGCCTGCGTTTTCCTGGTGTATGGCAACGCGATGCCTATACTGCCGCCAATCTCTGCACCGAGTGGTGGGAGTTTTTGGAGTTCAAGCCCCGCTACAAGCTCGCCGTTAAAATTCTCCTGAAGACCCTGCTTGCCGCCTCCCCCGAAGGAAAACTTCTCTTCACCAGCGACTACCAGTTCGGCCCAAGTAAAGTCCGTCGTTACAAGCGCCCCATCACACTTGAGCAATTCTGGCAGCGCCACGACGAAAAGAAGCTCTGGGTGAACGCCTCATTTTCCATAATACGAGGAGGTAAGATAAAGCGATGACAAAGCGTCCCACCGTTCGAGAGCGTGTCGTGTTTGGACTAGATACGATTCCCGAAGACCGAACCGTCATGGTCTCGCTTCGGGAGCTACTCTTTGTCCAGCAGACGCTAGCGGAGCTGAATCAGTTTTTCCATCAGCCGATGCACTATCCTGATCTGGCGGCAGTAAATGAGTTTATGGGGACACGCCGCAGTGGCGGGGCTTACGAGGTCATAAACGAGGCGCTCTACACGAAGCTAGGGAGCATGCTTCCCGAGGATTTATACGAGGCATTTGATGAGGGCACCTTCGAGCATCCTGACCCTCCGGCGTACTTTGTCGAGAGAGGAGAGCAGTGACAGTAACGTATAAGGAAATGGCGGCTGTGCTCGGTCTGATTGTCGCGATTTTGCTGGCCTATCAGGTGGGCTACCAGATGGCGTGGGCACAGGCGCGGGGAGCGATCTTGGCTGGCCCCAGCAGCGACAACTACGGCCCGGCTCTTAGCGCGATCTCTGCGGCCCGCGAGAAGCTACGCGGGGACGATCAGGAAGCGCGGGCGGAGCTGGACAAGGCGCAGGCACAGATTGAGCAAGCGCAACGCTGGACAGATAAGTTTCTGGCAAAATGACGATAAAATCCGCCTCAAAAATCAGAGTGGATTTAAATGAATTTGCCTCTTGTAGAATCTAATTATTTCTAATGTAAAATAGGTAAAGAGTTAAATGTCAAAAGCAAAAACAACCTTTGAACAATCCATATTGGATGCGCAAGAACTTCTACAACATTTTGATGCAATCAATGTAAAGCCTCCACCTGAGAATGCAGAAGTGCTCAAGAGGGCAGGACTTATAATGGCATTAACTGCTTGGGAAACATATGTAGAAGATCGTGTGAGTGAATCAATGGAAATTCATCTAAAATTAGTCACTGGGAGCCATTTGGGTAATTTTATGAAGCGTCATCTTTTCAACGAACTGAAAAGATTTAACAATCCGGATTGGGCAAAGACAAAGCATGTATTTTTAGAATATACAGGAGTTGATGTTACTGAAAAATGGTTTTGGAGCAATATTGATACAGAAACTTTAAAAAATACATTAAACAATCTAATATCTAAACGGGGAGATGCTGTACATCGATCTCGGCAAATAACAGGAGAAGCGAATCCTCATCTCGTTAAACGTGAGGAACTAAAAAAGGCGATTGAGTTCTTAAAGAAATTGGTGGAAGCAACAGACAAAGCTTTGGAAGACTAAGCAATGAAACAAAGTGAGACTATCGGCTCGCGGTGGGAGCTTTTTGTCGACGACGGGCTGGTCGAGAGCAAGCGCGGGGTGGCGCTACGGCTGAGCACGCCGGTGCGGCGCGAGCTCGTGCTGACGACCGATAGGCCCTGGGAGGGCCCGGCCAGCGCGTACTTTACGGCGATCCAAGACGGCAAGAAAGTCCGGCTCTACTACCGGGGCTACTGTCCGGGCGATCAGTCGCTGGAGCAGGTGACGTGCCTGGCCGAGAGCGACGACGGCATCCACTTCTCGCGCCCCACTCTCGGGCTTTTTGCGTTTCGGGGTTCCAAGGCGAACAATATTGTCTGGCAGGGGCTGGAGGCGCACAACTTCGCACCGTTTCTCGATACCAACCCAAAAACCAAGCCCGACGCGCGCTACAAGGCTTTGGGCGGGATCAATAGCAAGCTCTACGCCTTTGGCTCACCTGACGGGGTGCGCTGGCAGAAGCTCAGCCCCGCGCCCGTCCTCACCGATGGGACATTTGACTCGCTCAAGACGGCGTTCTTCGATGAGGCGCTGGGCAAGTACCGGCTCTACTCACGCTACTTCACCCAGGGCGAGTACAGTGGCTACCGTGCGATCCAGAGCTGCCTCTCCGACGACTTTCTGCGCTGGAGCAAGCCCGAGCCCAACCGCTACGCGCCAGGGACACCTACCGAGCACTTCTACACCAACGCCGTCCGCCCCTGCCCCGGCGCGCCCCATGTGCTGCTCTCTTTCCCCAAACGCTTTGTCCCCGAGCGCACCAAGCTCGCGGGCTACAAAGAGCCGGGTGTCTCCGATGCCGTCTTCATGAGCAGCCGCGATGGTCTGCACTGGAGCCGCCCGTTTCTGGAGGCATGGCTGCGCCCCGGCCCCGACCCGCACAACTGGACCCAGCGCAGCAACATGCCCGCCACCGGAATTATCGAGACCGGTGAGGGCGAGTTTTCCCTCTACGCCAGTGAGCACTACGACTGGCCCGACCATAGGCTGCGCCGCATCACCGTGCGCCGCCACGGCTTTGCGTCGGTGCACGCCGACGCCAGCGGCGGCGAGTTTACCACGCGCCCCGTGACTGTCAACGGCTCGCGCCTCGTCCTCAACTACGCGACCTCGGCGGCGGGCAACATCCAAGTCGAGGTGCTCGATCCCGCGGGCAAGCCGCTCGCCCAGAGCAAGCCGCTCTTTGGCGACGAGCTAGAGGGCGCTCTTGACCTGAACCTCGCCTCTTTAAGCGGCAAGCCCATCAAGCTCCGCTTCCTCCTCAAAGATGCCGACCTCTACGCCTTTCGGACAAAATAATCCATGACCACGACACAGACTGCCGCCAGCTACGATCAGCTCGCCCAGCACTGGGCCGATGAGTCGTTTAACCACGAGAATGGGATCGCGCAGCACGAGCGGGCCTTAAAGTTTGCGCCACCAACAGGCCGGGCGATGGATGTGGGCTGTGGCAGTAGTGGGCGGATTCTGACGCTCCTGCAAAAACACGGCTACGATGCTGAAGGGCTGGATTTCTCGACGGAGATGCTGGCGCTGGCCCGGCTCAAGCACCCCGACACGGTCTTTCATCATGCCGATATCTGCACCTGGGAGTTTCCCCGCACCTACGACTTTATCTCCGCCTGGGACAGCATCTGGCACGTCCCGTTGGAGCATCACGCGTCGGTACTCGAAAAGCTCTGCGCTGCGCTTGCACCCGGCGGCATACTGATTTTCACCAGCGGCGGCGTGGACACGCCCGGTGAAGTCACCAACCCCTGCCACGGCCAGCCGCTCTACCACGCCGCCCTCGGAATCCCCGAGCTGCTTCGCCTGATCGACCGATTTGGCTGTGTCTGCCGCCACCTTGAATACGACCAGCTCCCCGAGTCGCATCTTTATTTTATTGTTCAGAAACCGCGTTAGTTAGCTGAGAAACACTACGGGATACGAGCGCACCAAAGCATCCTCGGAAACTAGTGTTAGGCTGTGATGGAGGGCTTGGCTGATGAGCATTCGGTCAAAAGGATCGCGATGAATACTGGGAAGAGTCAGTAGCTCTGTGATGCATCCGGGCTCCAGAGCTAGAAGCTGGATACGGTGCAGGCTACAGTAGGCGGGGAGAAAAATCTCAGGTGAGTCAGGGAGGGGAAGTTTACCAAGCTGGTACTTCACTGCCACTTCCCAAAAGGAAACAGCACTCAGATAGATCTGATTACCTGGATCGCGAATTGCTGCCAGAGTTGCCGCAGGCAGACGAGAATCGCCGTTGATGAACCAGAGGAAGATGTGGGTGTCGAGAAGGAGTTTCATCGGCCTTCAAAGGCATCTAGGAGATCATCAGGGAGAGGATCGTCGAAGCTGGCAGGCACCTCAAAAAGGCCTTTTGCAAGTGCGTAGGGCCGTGGTGTTGTGGGCTGCGAATCAGATGTGGGAAGCTGGTTTAGGAGTCGCTTTACCAGCTCCAAAATCTCCGCAGGGGAGAGATCACGGGCCTCTTTTTCGATTTTCTCCAGCGTCGTCATAATGGTATTCAGTATACAATACTGTCGCGAGCTACCTATCAAAATTAAGTAGGGACAACGGCTGAGAGAAAAGATGCTAGGATGAAACAGACACTACCGGCTTGGGCGGCGCATCAGGCGCTGGCGCAGAGCTCTTTCTTTCGGGGGCTGGCTTGGCGACCCGTGGGGCCGGTGAAGATCGGGGCGCGGGTGGAGGCGGTGGCGATTCCGCCGGGCAATACGGGGACGATCTATGTGGGGGTGGGCTCGGGCAATCTCTGGAAGACGGTGAACAATGGCCTGACCTGGCGACCTATTTTCGAGCACGAGAGCGCCTTTGCCATCGGGGACGTAGCGGTCTCGCAGAGCCATCCCAATACGGTCTGGGTAGGCACGGGCGAGGCGCAGCCACGGTACGCCGGCTACGCCTATCCAGGCACGGGGGTCTTTAAGTCGGTCAATGGGGGGGCATCGTGGACACATCTCGGGCTGGAGGCGACGCACCATATTGCAAAAGTACTGCTGCACCCGACCAACCCGAGTATCGCCTATGTCGCCGCGATGGGCAAGCAGTGGACACCAAGCCCAGAGCGGGGGGTCTACCGGACGCTCGACGGCGGAGTGCACTGGGAAAAAGTGCTCTTTATAGACGATGTCACGGGCGTCGTGGACCTAGCGCTTGATCCCAAAGACCCTAGGACGCTCTATGCGTGGGCGTGGCAGATCGAGGAAGGGCGGCGCGGCGGGCTCTTTAAGTCACAAGATGGCGGCAAGAGCTGGCAACGGCTGACCAAGGGGCTCCCGACGGGGCTTCTAGGGCGGGCCAGTATCGCGGTTGCACCGAAGAGTCCGAAGACGCTCTATCTCTATCTCGACAACCGCGCCCCGAGCACGCAGAAAGACAGGCCGTTTGTGGGCGGCGAGGTCTACCGCTCCGAAGACTCCGGCGAGAGCTGGCGCAAGGTAAACACCGACGATCTCTACGACGTTTTTGGGGCGTATGGCTGGAAGTTCACGGATATCTGCGTGGACCCGCGCGACACGAACCATCTCTATATCCTGGGCAACCATGCCTTCCAGTCCCACGACGGCGGCACGACCTTTCAGCGCCTTGGGGATCGGATCTTGCGCGTGCAGGAGACGCCGGGCCGGGCGCTGCACCTGGACCACCATGAGCTGGTGATCGATCCCGCCAACCCAGAGCGCCTGCTCCTAGGCAACGATGGCGGATTGTTTCTCTCCTACGATGCGGGCGAGAGCTGGCTGCACCTCAACAATATCCCGGTGGCGCAGATGTACTTTGTGGCCACCGATAACCAGATCCCCTACCGAATCTTCGCTGGAACCCAGGACAACGCCGCGCTGGTCGGGCCGAGCGATGCCACTCTCGACGATGCCCTCCCCGACCCGTGGCGCAGTGTGTATCTGGACCGCTGGACGGGCGGCGATAGCTTTGTGACTCTCCCCGATCCCACCGACGAGCGCTTTGTTTACTACGAGCACCAGAACGGGGCGCTGATGCGAATGGACACCACAGGTCGCTCGATTCTCAGTGGCGGGCCGTCGTCGGAGAGCCTTAGGCCGGGGCTGCCAGGCCTGCGTTTTAGCTGGTACACGCCGTTTTTCATCTCGCCGCACAACCCGCGCACGCTCTATCTGGGGGCCAATAAAGTGCTCAAGACCACCGATAGAGGCGCGACCTGGAAGGCGATTAGCCCGGAGCTGGGGGAGCCTGCGGGCAATGATCGCGACACGGTTCCCACGGGGGCGCTCACGATGCTGGCGGAGTCGCCGCTGGTGCCGGGAGTGCTGGTCGGAGGCACGGAGGGCGGGCGGGTCTGGCTGAGCACCGACGATGGCGCGCACTGGAGCCACATTGATGCTGGCCTGCCGCGCAAGTGGGTGAGCCGGGTGACCCTCTCGCACCACGACGCCGCGACCTTCTATGTCAGCTTCACCGGCTTTCGGGAGAGTGACACGCGGCCCTATGTCTTTGTCTCCACCGACACGGGCCAGAGCTGGCGCTCGATTGCGAGCAACCTGCCGCCCGAGTGCGTGAACGTGATTAAAGAAGACCCGACCGATCCCAAGCTGCTTTATATTGGCACCGATCTGGGGGTCTATCTCTCGCGGGACGCCGGGCAGAGCTGGGAGTCGCTGAGCGCCACGCTTCCCTCCACACCCGTGCAGGACCTGACCGTACAGTCGCGCGAGAGTGAGCTGGTGATCGGCACGTTTGGGCGTGGTGCCTGGGTTCTCGACCTCGCCCCGATCCGTAAGCCCACCCCCGAGCCGCTCTTTCTCTACCCGATCCGCGATATCGTCCTCGACCCCTTCCCCTGGGACAGCGTCCCCGGTGACCGGCGCGGGCGGCCCAGCGCCCGCTTCTGCCTCGTGAGCGACACGGGTGGAGCCGTCACGATGACGGTCACCAACGCCGCGGGGAGCGTGATGCGGCAGTGGCAGGCGACACTACTACGCGGCGCAAATACCCTCACCTGGAACCTGCAAAACGAGCGCAAGACCGATGTCCCTGCAGGAGCCTACCACGTCGAAGCAAGGCTAGGCACGCACCGCACCTCAGCAAGACTCACCATGCGCCGTTCCGAGAAGTAAGAGTATGCTACAATCGGAGCCATGCCTAAGCCCGTTAAGGTCTTTCTCTTTGCCGGTCAGTCGAACATGGTGGGCGCGGATGCCCACCCGGAGCACATCGACCGCTTCCCGCTCTTCAAAGGGGCGGGTGCGCCGCAGCCCGACGTGCGCTACATCAGCCTACAGCTTCAGAACGAGGGCTGGGGAGCGCTTCGGCCTCTCGACTCGTTTGGCCCAGAGCTGACCTTTACGCGCCTGGTGAAAAAGTACGACGACTCCCCGATTGCCATTATCAAGTCCGCGATTGGGGGAACGACCGCGGTCTACGACTGGAACCCAGATGCGCCGGAAAACGGCCAGAAGCTCTACCCGCGCACGCTCCAGCTTGTCCGAGAGGCGCTGGCCGCATTTGAGAAGCAAGGCACTCGCTACCAGCTTGAGGCCGTGGTCTGGCACCAGGGTGAGAACGACATGCTGAACCGCAAGGTCAACACCACCTACGCTGCCAACCTCCGCAAGATCATCCAGCGCCTCCGCGTCGATCTGCAGCTCCCCAAGCTCAAGTGGTTTCTGGGTGAGGTGAGTGAGAAAGGGATCTGGGGGATGGATAACCGTGCCAACCTGGCCGTTCTTCGCGCCCAGCAAGACCAGCTTCTCGCCTCCGACCCACTGCTACGCTGGGTGCCGACCTCGCACCTGGCTTTCGATGTGATGGACAGCGGGCAGCCGCACTACCACTTCGGGACACAGGGTCAGCTCCAGCTCGGGGAGGCGTTTGGGGCCGCTTACTTGAAGGAGATCGGAAAGCTTCCCAAGCCTAAAGAGCGCAAGTTCGCAAAGGGCCTGCCGGTTGCCAAGAAGCAGCGCATCCGGCTGTTTGTGCTGGCGGGGCAGCGCAACATGGAGGGCGAGGACGCGTTTGCAAGCGAGCTCCCTCCGGCGCTCGCGCAGCCCCAGAACGAGGTGCTCTTTCGCTACGCACTAGGCGGGGGATTCCAGAGTTCCAGGAACTGGGAGCCCCTTGGGCCGGTGAGCGGCCTGGGAAACTTTGGCCCGGAGCTGAGCCTTGGGGCGCAGCTACGAAAGACGCTCCCTGCCAGCGAGGGCATCGCGCTTCTGAAGTTCACCCACAGCGGGGCGCAGGGGCTGGACTGGCTGCCGCAGGGCTCGCCGGAGAGCCGCCGCAACCTCTATCCCAAGTTTATCTCTTTCCTCCGCGACGCCCACGCGGATCTTACGCGCCAGGGCTACGTGCCGAGCTGGGAGGGCGTCTTCTGGCACCCCGGCGAGAACGATACCTACTTCTACCATCGCGCCTATGCCGCGTGGCTCAAGGCACTGATCGGGCAAGTGCGTCAGGATTTAGGGCAGCCCACGCTCCCCTGGTTCATCTCCGAGCAGCACCCAAAAGCGATCTGGAAGAACATGGCAGCGCTGAATGTAAGCCTCAGAGAGCTGGCCCAGGCTGATAAGCAGCTAGTGATCATCAAGACCGAGCACTTGCCCCACCAGCGCGTCCACTTTGGGACGCAGGGCACGATCCAATTAGGCGAGGCACTGGCCCAAGCCTACCTATCTCACTGACTCGGCTCTGGGTATAATCGAGGAGGGCTCGGTCGCGCAGACGATGGAATGGAATGTAGAGCTACTGGGAGGGCTGCGACTGCACGCTCAGGGACGAACCATCACACGGTTTCGCACCCAGCGCGCCGCCTCCCTCTTGGCCTATCTTTGTTTCTACCCACGCCAGCACGCGCGGGGTACACTGGCGGATCTCTTCTGGCCTGAGGCGGGTATCGAGGCGGCGCGAGCCAACCTGCGCAAAGCGCTCTCCCAGATACGCACCTCCGTCAAGGCCGCGGGTCTTGCCCCCGATACTCTCTTTGACTCGCCCGGGAAGAACACCATTGGGATCGACACGCGCTATGTCCACACCGATGTCGCCGCGTTTCTACAAGCCGTGGCGAGTGGTCAAATAAGCCTTGCGAGGCAGCACTACGGCGGGCCACTCCTGCCGGGCCTCTGGGACGACTGGCTGCTCGATGAGCGAGACCGGCTCGAAGCGCTCTACCAGGGCCTTGAGACAGCCTCAGGGGAAATTGACCCTCCACAAGCTTCCTTGCCGCTTCCCTTGAGCCGTTTTTGGGGGCGGCAGAGTGAGCTGACGCAGCTTCAGGAATGGGTTCTCCCGCACGGGGGGAGTCGCCTTGTCACGCTGCTGGGCACCGGAGGGGTAGGTAAGACGCGCCTTGCGCTCTCCACTGCCCAGCGCCTTCGGGAGACGCTTCGAGAGCGGGTGGGCTTTGTTCCCCTCGCCGCGCTCACCGACAGCCGCCTGCTCCTGTTGGCGATCCTGACCGGGCTGGCAATACCGGCCCAGCAGCCCGACGAAGACCCACTGGAGCAGCTCGCCCGCCACCTAGGCGCTGAGCCCTATCTCCTGGTGCTGGATAATCTAGAACAGCTCGCTGGCACCGTCGCGGCACCCCTTCAGACACTGCTAGCCCGCGTGCCCAACCTCACCTGCCTGGTGACCTCGCGGCGGCGGCTCGGACTGGAAGGAGAGCGCCTGCTCGTTGTCGATGCACTGGATCTGGCCGAGAGTGTGGCACTGTTCTGCGACCGCGCCGGAGCTCGCTCCGATGACTCTGTGGAGCAGCTCTGCACGCTTCTGGAGGGCATCCCGCTGGCGCTGGAGCTGGCGGCGAACCGTGTGGGCGCACTCACAATTGGCGAGATGATCGAAAAAATCGGCGAGCGGCTGACCTTTCTCACGACCCAGGAACTCGACAAAACCGCCCGCCACCGCTCGCTCCACGCCGTGATGGACTGGAGCGTCCGCCTGCTCACGGCAGACCAGCGCCGGTTCTTCGCCGCGCTCTCCGTCTTCCGGGGCGGCTGGACGACCGAGGAGGCGGGGGCAATCTCCGGCGAGCCCGCCGCGCTGGAGTACCTCTCGCAGCTACGCGATAGGTCGCTCGTCCTGACCGAGGAGCGGCGCGGCACGCTGCGCTGGTGCATGGGCGAGAGCCTCCGCGAGTTTGGGGAGAGCCTGCTGACCGCCTCGGAGCGGGAGGCGCTCGTGCGCGGCCACGGCGAGTACTTTCTTACCTTTGCGCGAACCAACCAGCGTGCGCTCTTGGGCAGTGAGGTGGTGATCCACCAAAAGTACGAGGCGGAGCTAGAGAACTTCCGGTTCGCCCTCACGGCGCAGTCGCCGCAGCAGGCTATCGGGCTCCTTGGGGAGCTGGTGAACTTTTTTATACTTGCCAACCACCTGAGCGAGGGGGCGGCCTGGGTTGATCGTCTCTCTGCGCAGGTAGAGAAAGGCTCCAAAGAGCTTGCCACGCTCCTCACCCGCAGTGTTGTTCTGTATCACTATGTTCGCCGCTTCGACGATGCGATTCGCTGCGGTGTACAGGGCATCGCGCTCCTTCGCCAGCTCGGGGAGCGTACGGAGCTGGCACAGGCACTGTGTATCCTGAGCTACCTCTACGGAGAAACCAATCAGTCCGAGAAGGCGGGGCCGCTCTTGGAGGAGGCGCTCCAAATTGGCAAGCAGGAGAAGAACGCGACTCTCATGGCGGAGTGTCAGTCCGCGCTTGGCAAGCACTACTACTACCAGGGCCAGCTCGACGACTCGATTCGCTACTCCCAGGCCGCCTTGGTGTCTGCCCGCGCCCTGAATCGCACCAACCTGGTCTGCACGCTCCTCAACACGCTAACGATTACCTATCTAGAGATCGGAGACTACGCCGCCGCGAAAACGGCTTGCGATGAAGCCATCGCGCGGGGTGAGGCCCTCAAGCAGGCTGTCGTGCTCATTGATGACTACAAAGTGCGGGCCGTGATCTCCCTCTGCCTAGACGAGCTCCCCGATGCCGCCCTCTTTGCGCAAAAAACGCTGAGTGCTGCGTTTCCCGATAGACGCTCCCTCGACCTGCGCGACGGCTTCTCTCTGCTGGCTCAGATCTGCTGTCGGTGCGGAATGCCCACTGAGGCCGCGCAGTGGGTCGGGGTGTGCCAGGCGCTCACGGAGCAGCAGAGTCTGCCAGAGCTTGACCGCTGGATGCGCCTAGACGACACCAGCGCCGCGCTGAGGCGCACCCTTGGCATAGTCCGCTACGAGCAGAGCGTGGCCCAAGGCTATGAGCAAGCCCTCGACGATGCCGTTGCTTTAGCGCTGCGCTTCTCTCTCTGATTTGCCTGTTCACGATTTGTAGACGGTGCGCTTGGTAGTATCCAGACAACAGCCTGCGGCGATCCCGCCCACGGCATACGCTCTGGAGGAACTCGAATGAATCGACGTCGTTTTACTTGCCTACTGGCGCTCATCGGAGGCGCACTTGTTATCGCCCCAGCGGCTAGCGCCCAGTCCACCTACAGCTTCAAGCCCCTAGCAATGGTGCCCACCATTGCAGGGCCGGGGACAATATCACGGCCTATTGGCCTCTCGCCGGATGGTAGCTATGCGTCGGGAGAGCAGCAGAATCAAGCCGCAATTGAAAAGGGGGGCAATATAAAGTTCCTGGGATTCCTATCTGGTTCGCCTTACAGCCTAGCGACAGGGGTTGCAGCGAACGGAGATGCCGCCGTGGGGTGGACAGGGGTTGGTGGGTTCTACTGGACTCCCTCGGCGGGGATAACGCCGCTGGGGGTGCTTCCCGGCTACCAGAATAGTCTCGCCACTGATATTTCGGAAAAGGGTGAGGCGGTCATCGGATATTGTTCGAATTCCGGCCCATATAGTAGCTTTGAGGCTTTTCTCTGGTCACCCTCCACGGGGATGCAGAACCTGGGATTTTTACCAGGGCATACGTTTAGTTACGGAACTGCCATCTCGGGAAGCGGTCTGGTGGCCACCGGGTACTCGGGGGGCTTTGGCCTACCGATCACAGCCGTTCGCTGGAAGTCTGGTCAGCTTCAAAGCCTCGGTACGCTTCCGGGCTACAGGGATAGCTTCGGCTATGGGATCTCTCGGTACGGGGACTATATCGTCGGGTACGTCACCAGACCTGGTATCCCAGCGGCAGCGTTCCTCTGGAACAGGTCCACCGGGATGAAGAGTATCGCCCCCCTATCAGGGCTCGAAGATAGTTATCTGCGGGATGTGTCCCAGAACGGCGATCGAAGTGTCGGATATGGCTGGTTCAACCGCAACAGCACCACAATTCTCTACGACAACCAGTTCGGCAAAACCTACATTCTTCAGGATCTTCTTCTCGCAAAAGGCATCACCGACGTGAAAGGCTGGCAGCTTAAGGAAGCAACATCGATCTCAGACGATGGCACCACGATCGTCGGTATAGGACTGAATCCACGGGGGCGGCGAATGTACTGGCAGGCCACTCTTCCCTGAG
>NZ_CBAYMC010000013.1:0-30978 GCF_964826245.1 Armatimonas sp.
CCAGCCCTTCATTTGCGGATAACCACTGGAGCGCGGCGCGGTCAGCCCGAGAAAGCCCACGCGCACGCCGTTGATCTCGCGCACCAGATACGGGTGGACGCCCGGAATCAGCTCGCCCTTTGCCGCCTCCCCGACACCCGCATTGGCACAGACCCAGGGAAAGTGCGAGCGGCGCAGCACTTGCAGTAGCGCGTTCTGCGCCCCGGTGGCATCGAAGCGCTCGGCGGCGTCTTTCAGCTTAAACTCATTGTTGCCCACCGTCCCGATATCGTAGCCCGTCGCATTGAGCGCCTCGATATCCGCGATTCCCTCATAAGCATTGGTCAGTGGGCCACGGGTCGCCACATCGCCCAGATCAATCACCATGACCGGGTTCTTCGCCTTTTTCTTCAGCTCCCGAATCAGAGTCGCCCGCCGCGCCGCGCCCCCCACCGATGCCTGCTCGTCTTTGCTGCGCTCCGGCTCGGTGTAGGCAAAGGGCAGCGTGTGCCCGTGCAGGTCGTTGGTGTGGAGAATCGTCAGATCCAGCTTGTCTTGCGCCCACGCAGGGAGCACGGCAAGAGCAAGAGCGGCGGCGAGAAAAACACGGCGGGTTAGCATGTCGCTATTTTACCCCGTGCCGCCGGTTGAAAACCGACGTCTGCAGTGGCGTTCCGCCGCGAAGCCCGTGCCGGGCTCGGGATAAAATAATGACATATGACCACCTGGGAGATCGTTGAACGCGGAGAAGAGCTCTACCAAACCAAAATCCGTGTGCATGTCGAGACGGAGGCAAACCAAGGGAAATTCGTCGTCTTAGACATCCTGACCGGTGATTTTGTGCTCCATACAGACTCTCCACAAATTGCCGCTAACCGCCTGCGAGAGAGGCACCCACAAGCGGCGATTTTTGGCCTCCAGATAGGCGTGGACGCTCCCTACATTGTCGGCCTTCCCAAAACGCCTCCCCCACCAGAAAGTTCAAACACAGAGGTACGGTCTTACCAAGATTATGAACGTGAGCTGGCCAAGCTCGTTTCAGGGCTTTCCCCCTTGACAGGTATCCGGTTTGGACTCTCATGCGTGACTACTCTCACAAGGCTTGCCCAGGAAAACATTGACGCAGAAGTATCCGCAGAGCATAAAATTCTCTACGGTGCGATTTTCGAAGAGATCGAGCACAATAGCGGACAGGGAAAACTTCTCTCTACAGAGCGGGCAAGCGAGCTAGGCACTGCGCTACTCAACAATATTATGGGCACAGACACCGATACCTGGATTGATGTGGACTCCCTTGTGTCCAACTGGGTACTTGGTCTTCACCATCTCCTTCAGTACTGCCAGAAACCCGACCATACCCACTTAGAAGCAGTAGCGACGGAGGTTATCAATACCCTGGACTATCTCCACGATCCAGGGTTGCCTGCGATGTTCACTCTGGCCCCTTTCCACGACGAGTGGGAGCGTCAGCAACGCGCTGTAACTGAGGAATAAAGATAGGATCTACACCGTGACGGTGCAACCGCAGGTGAGTGTGATGCTCTGTGGCGACGGGTAACGCTGCTCAGAGTGGCCGGGGCGGAAGTGGCGTACTTCGCCTGTGGCGGGATCGAAGACAATCACATCCTTGATGCCTTGGCGTAGAAAAAACGGCACCCCGACACTGAGGTCCTTGCCTTCGTAGTCCGGGCTGACGATCTCAATCACGGCCTCGGGGAGCATGGTGACCGCCGTGGTCTGCTCCTCGGGCTCACCACAGAAAATCGCGATATCGGGGCGCTTGAGCGAGCCATCGGGGAACTGGACATAGATATCGGCGTAGTGAACACAGCCACAGTCGGTGATGGGGCTTGCGGCAGGCTTGATTGAGGCGCGAATGCGATCCACGGCCCGCTGGTGGCGCACTGAGGGAAACGCCTCCCAGGTCGTGATGCCGCCCGCCACTTCCAGCCGGACACCGCTCGCCTCGCCCAGCCGAATCGCCTCCTCAAAGCTGCTCATGCGGCTATTTTACCGCCGATTGAAATCGACGTCTGCAATGGCGTTCCGCCACGCAGCCCGTTCCGGGCTAAAAATCCCCAGCCTGGAACAGGCTTTGCGGCTGAGGGACGAAGCCACTGTTGACGCCCAATTCTATTGGGCGCTACTTCAGCCCGCCGAAGCGGCGCTCACGGCGCTGGAACTCGGCGATGGCTTCTTCGAGGTTTTCTTTGCGGAAGTCGGGCCAGCGGACGGGCGTGAAGTAGATCTCGGCGTAGGCGATCTGCCAGAGGAGATAGTTGGAGATGCGCAGGTCACCGGCGGGGCGGATCAGCAGGTCCGGGTCGGGCATACCGGCGGTGTAGAGCTCCTGCTCAAAGAGCGTGTCGTTGATCTGATCGGGAGTCAGCTCGCCCGCCGCGACTTTCTCGGCGAGGCGACGTGCGGCGTCCACGATCTCGGCGCGCCCGCCGTAGTTCAGGCAGACATTGAGAATCAGGCCCGTGTTGGCGCTGGTGACCTCGCAGTGGCGGTTGAGTTCTTTACGCAGATCGGCGGGGAGCGCCTCCAATCTACCGGAGAAGCGCATCTGGACATTGTTCTCGTGCAGCTCTTTGAGCTCACGGCGTGCGCCTTCCACAAAGAGCCGCATCAGGCCGTCGGTTTCGAGCTGGGGGCGGCGCCAGTTTTCGGTGGAGAAGGCGTAGAGAGTCAGCGCCTCCAGCTTCATGTCCGAGGCCGTACGCACGACCTCGCGGACGCTCTGGTAGCCCTCCCAGTGTCCGGAGAGGCGCGGTAGCCCTCGGTCCTTGGCCCAGCGCCCGTTGCCATCACAGATAATCGCGACATGGCGGGGCAGGCGCTCCGGGGTCGGGTCGTAAGGGAGCGGTTTGGCGGGCGCGGTAGACATATTAATCGGTCGGGTAGCCAGGGTCGTCATTTGATTCACTTTGCCTCACAAAGAACTTCGCAGACAAAGTATCATAGTTTACCCCATTGGTCAAGCCCAGTTTACCCGACAGTCTTCAGCCACGCGCGGATTTCGTCGTCGCTGAGTTTCTCAGGCTCCAGGCGGCAGGGAATATTCTCGGCGCGAAACTTTCGCTGTGTGTTGTGCAGAAGCAGTGGTTTATTATTGGCTAGGAGCGCCGCCGTGTGAAGTCCGCCAATCCCGCGCAAGCCCGGTGCATAGGCCCGCTCCAGGTACGCGGCGTCGTCATCGGCGGCAAAGCCCTGCAGGTCCACCACGGTCGGGCCGGGACAGAACTCGGGAGCGACCGCGCGCGCCAGCAGCACCTCGATTCCCCCCATCAGGGTGATGCTCCCGACACCTGCCTGGTTCGCCTCGACCATGTTCTTCAGAACCGTCTGCACCTGCTCGCCCAGCGGCGTTCGGTTGTAGCAGGAGAAAAAGTCTTTCCAGAGCGCCTTGGGATCGTGGTCCAGCGGCGCAGCGGCGATCTTGATCCAGTCCGCTCGGCCTTTTTTGCCTTTCCCTTCGGGGGCGTCCACGGCGAGCGACAGCGCCAAGCCCTTGCGCAAGAGCTCACGGGATTTTTTGTCGTTTTTCTGGCGCAGGGCGAGAGCTGTCTCACTGCGCTTGCGCTTTAGGTCGCTCAGCAGCTCAGTGTCGCTCTTGCCGGTGGGGCGCTTGACCCGAAGCTGCTTGGGATCGAGCTCCAGCGGCTTTTCTTTTTCGCCCGCCTCGCCGTGCAAGTGCTTCTTGAAGAACGCGTACATCACCTCGCGGCTCTCGACATTGTAGTTGTGGCCGTAGTTAAACTGCACCCACTGGAGGTTCTCGGGCTTGCCATACAGCTCATAGACTTTTCGCGCCGCCGGGCCTTCCTCAACCGGCACTTTGCTGGTCCAGTCCCCCGTGCACGAGACAAAGAGCTGGGGCTTGGGGGCAAACACCGACGCGACTTCCACATTGTCCGTCCCGACTCTTAAACCCGGCGCGTTCTCGCAGTTGCAGCCGCCCTGCATGTAGGCCGAGACCATGTTCACCGGGACACTCACCTGCACCCGATCATCAATCGCCGCCAGCAAGAAAGTCTGGGAGCCGCCGCCCGATGCGCCGGTCGCGCCGAGCTTTTTCTTGTCAACGAAAGGCAATGACTGCAAGTAATCCAGAACACGAATACTGTTCCAGGTCTGCACCCCCAGCTCGCTCACGCCCCAGAGCCACTGGTCTAAACTAGCGCCGAGCTTGCGGTGGACGAACTGGTCGGTGTCGTTGTAGCCCAGCATGTCGTAGGCAAAGACCACAAAGCCCTGCCGCGCCAGGCTCGCCGCCAGCGCCACGAGATCGGCCTTCCCCGCCCCACGCGGCCCCGGTGCAGGGGGAGCTTTAGGCACATCCGCCTCGCGCTGTAGCCGCCCGTCTGCCCAGTGCCCGTGCATGTTGGCAATCGCTGGAAACGGCCCCGCGCCCTTGGGCTTATACAGGCTGCCGCACAGCCAGAACCCCGGAAAGGTCTCCAGCGCCACATTCTCAATCGTGATGTCCGCCAGCTCGACTGTGCTCGTCACTGTGGGCCGCAACGGCGTCTTCTTGGGCAGCGGCCAGAGCCCGCAGGAGAAGAGAATCCGCTCCCGAATCTCCTTGGCACGCGCCTCCCACGCCTCACGGGTGGCAGGGGCAGAAAACAGATGATGCGTATCAAGATCACGCGGCGGTGCAGACATGACAAAAGCTCCTTTATATACTAGTTTAACACAAGGCTAAGGTTTCTTTTTGAGAGACTCTTCGAGGGTCTGGAGGGTGGTTTCCAGAGCGGCTCTATCGGCAGATTTCCCCCCAAAGCGGGCTTGTTGATAGAGGGCGACGAACTGTTTTGCGGCGGGCTGGGTGGCTTCGGGGAGCGAGGTGAGGCGCTCTGACCAAGGCTCGGTGGGACTCAGCGAGGCTCCTGCTTTTACTAAAATAGCTTCGAAGCGCTGTGCGAGCGTGGCGAGATCGGGGGGAGGGAGGAGAAAGTCTAGGAGCGAGGGGGCTGATTTGCGGCCACGGCGCTGGAGGAAAACGACCAGCCCAATCACGACAAAGGGCCCCATTAAGAGCATCGCAAGCTGCGTGGGTTCGCGGTCTGCGAGCCAGGAGAGTGCTTTTAGCCAGAGGTCTTGGAGCCACTCCCATGCCTTGCGCCAGGGCTCTATCGGGCCCTTGGTCTGCTCTGGCCAGCCTGCTGGGGGAGTAGCCTCCACGGTCAGCCAGCCCTTGCCCTCTACCCAAGCTTCGCACCAGGCGTGGGCATCGCGCTGACGGACAATAATGGTGTTGGGAGCCTCTTCTTCATGGGCAAAGTAGCCCGTCACGTAGCGCGTCGGAACTCCCACACAGCGCAATAAAAGAGCCGCAGAAGAAGCAAAGTACTCACAGTGCGCTCCTTGTTTAGGATTAGCCAGTAAGAAGCGTACTACCATATCCATTTGCTTGCCATCGACAAATCGTCGCATGATATTGGGGTTATCTTTGGCAAAGATAAACCCTCCCTTAAAATTGAGGCTATAGGTGTAGTTTTCTAATAAGTACGAAGTCACCGCCGTCACTTTTTCTGCGGGGGTCTTGGCATTTTGGGTGATCTTCTGTGCCAGAGGCGACAGCTTTGCGCGAACCTCTTCGGAGAGCAAGAGCTGCTTTGCCTGCACCTCAGGGGTAGGGAGCCCCGGTAGAGCCATCAGCCCCTGGAATCCGTCCTTGCCCTCTAGGTAGGAGTAAGTGTACGGCTGGTTGGCGCGCACGCGGACGGGGCCACTCGCATTGCTTGCCCACTCCATTTGCTCCACGTCCCCGAGCTCCAGAGACAGGGTTTCGAGAGGGAAAAAAATCTGGGGGTCGCTACTCTGGAGCCGGGTGACCATGATCCGGTTAGGTACCACACCACGTGGGACGGGAAGCGAGAGGAGCTGCGGGTTCAAGGTGATGAAAGAGCGGGCCGGTATGGGAAGCCACCAGCGGTTGCCATCGTAAGTGTCGTAGGCGGCTCCTCGCAGGTGATAGAGGTTAGGAGTTCCCTCTAGCCGGAGTACTCGCGCATTGGAGCCTCGTCCTCCAAAGCTTGCACCAAGAGTGGGTTGCTGTGCAAGACCGGTTAGTTCTGCCTGCGGGCGCTCGTTCATGAAGCGATTACCCCACTCCGTGAGGCGCTCACGGTTGCGCTGAACGGTCTGAATCCCAAACCAACCTGTGCCTAGCGCAAGGGCCAGAGCCGGAAAAAGAAGAGTCACGGTAAGGCGCTGGAGGCTAGGGCGCTGCCTGAGGTTTCGGAGCGCTAGGCCCGTCATCACCAGCATGGCAGGGAGTAGTAAACGAAGCAGGCGCTCATCAAACGTATTGCAGCTTGCCATCAGCGAAAAGATGCCCCCAAGGAGCGCAAAGAGCTTGGGGCGCCCGGGATCACTAGGGGTGGGGCGGTAGAACTGAAGGGTCATCACGATTGCCATCGCTTGGGCAAAAAGGAACGTCGCTCGTGCGGTGCCGATCATGGCGGGGCTCTTTGGCCCATCCAGCGGGGTACTCAGGATCGCCATCCCGAGGAGAGTGCCGCCAAAGAGCAAGCTCGGAAGCCAGATCGTCGGCAAGCGCAAGCGAAGCACATAGGACGACAGGATCAGAATTGCCAGCGGAGCCAGTAGCCAGAGAGCTCCTCCCGATACCAAAAAGAGGGTCAACAAGACTCCCAGACCAAAGAGAGCGATACTAAAAGGGAGGGTGATAGGGCGAGTTTGCATAGAGGTGCTTGTCTTCATGAACCAACCTCCGAGGAAACCCCGGGTGCCCTCTGGGCGTTTAGCCGTGGGAGGAATCGGGAACCGAATGGAAGTTTCCGCGATTGAGTCTTCAAATTATTTTGGCCTAACCTTTCCGGGGTGTTGAAATTCTGCTGAGTATCGTCATGGCTCTAATGCCAGGTATGAAGGCACGAAACCTCCTGTGAGGCTGTCACGGTTTATTTACCTTTACAAGTGAGTGTAGGTGGTTGAGTCAACACACCGTTTTGGCTCGTAAAACATTCAGACGGCATCAGGATTCTCTTTCTGGTGTGGTCGGACTCAGGATGCCTGCTTGCAGGATATGTACTGAGTGACGACACGGGGCAATGTAACTTGCCCTATAGACGGGACGACAGGCTTGCCTTTCGTTACTGTCAAAGTCCCCGTGCTTTAGCCGGGGGATAAGTTACAGCATGTCTATGCCTCCTTGGGCCAGCATCTGGGGAGTGAGTACCTGGAGGCCCGCCTCATCGGGTTGGGCCTCTTCATTCTCCGCGATCCAGAGCACTTTGACCCCGACTCCGTGCTGGCGTAGCTCGTCTACAAACTGCCGCCGGGGCTCATCCCAGTCTAGGACGATACAGATTACCGTGGTGAGCCGATCAAGCTCTTGGTGCAGGCGTGGGGCAATGTGCGAGAGGGGGTCCTCCGGGCTGCCTTCCACGCAGGCAAGGATATCTAATATTTGCTCCCGGTAAGCAAGGCTTCGGCCCGCAGTGAGGTGGTAGAGATTCGGCCCCGCGGCAAAAATATCCACGATATAGTCTTGGCGGGCGAGGGCATCGCTCACGGCGGCGCAGACAGAGACCGCTCGCTCTAAGGCGGCTAAGCGCTGCTCTTGGGAGGTGTGCCCCGGCAGGCGCTCGCTGAGCTCCCGCAGAAACATCCGCTTGGAGGTGGGCTTTCTTACGGGAACATGGGTGTCTAGCACCACACCGACCCGTAAAAAATACTCCTCGCGCCACTCTCGAACCACGAGCGAGGCGCTTGTCGCCCCGGCGAGCCTTGCCGTGGCACGCCAATCAATATCGCGTGGATTATCGCCATCGCGCCACTCCCGGTTGCCCAGATACTCAAACGAGTCTCCCACTTGGGAGGCCATCGCGATCCCTCCTGGCTGGAAGCGTCGCCCACTGGGCAGGTTGAAGCGCGTGAGGGGACGAAAGGCGGGGTGGACGATCAGGCGGGTCGGAGTCCGCTGGATGCGGTAGGCCTGAAGAAGACCAAAGGGAAAGTCTGTGAGAACCCGGCAACCGCCTAAGATGTAGGCACCGCGTCCCTGGCAAGTCAGAGGGAACGCAATTGTCTGGCTTTCGTAGCCGCGTAGCAGGCCCAGAGCGATCCCTTCTTCGGGCTCCGCATCCACTTTGAGCGGAAGTCCCCAGCCCTGCACGGTCAGATCCGCCAGTGGCCAGCGGCTCGTGTTCTCCACCGTGATCTCTACCTGGAGGGTCTCGCCTGCCGTGATCCGCTCCGCGTGGCGCATCGTCGCTCGAATCGGTATAGGTAGGAACGCGAGAAGGGAGACAGCCCAGAGCCCCATGATATAGAGCGCCAACGTGACCGTCTGGGTATCTAAGTTCCAGAAAATGGAGATGACCAAAAAGAGCGAGGCAGTGAGACCGAGAAACCAGCGCCCGGCTCGGGTGAAGCGAAAATGGTAGAAGCGCCAGACCCACTTTCCCGCTGCCCCTTGGTAATACGGATGCAGGTCAATATCTTTTGAGGCGGGGTAGCCTACCATGATCTCACGGAGTGTCATCTATCCGCTATTGTACCTCCCACGCGCTTTTACCTCTCCCCGCGCTTGAGCGCACGACCCCCTCCGGCTTTCGGTCGTTCCTCCCTGCGAAGAGGGATAGGGAAATGCCCCCCCCCTTCGCGGAGCCGGAGGGGGGACGGCGAGGAACGAGCCAGGGGGGAGGTAAAAAGCTCAGGGTGAGAATTATCTGACAGTAAAGGCAATAAATAGGAGGATAGAGAACAGATAAGGCGATAATCTAAGGGTAGGAGTGGTTGAGTGAACGTATTTTTTTTAGGAACAGGAGCCGCTGAAGGCTTCCCGGCGCTGTTTAGCCGTACCCCGATCAACCGGGAGGCACTACGGCGTGGTGGAAAGAACCTCCGGTTGCGCTCAGGGATCTTACTGGACAAGACGATCCGTGTGGATCTCTGCCCCGATGCGCTGGCACAGGTGCATAAGTACCCGGAGCGCGATCTGACGGCGATTCAGCACCTGCTCTTCACCCACACCCACGACGATCACTTTGCTGCCCGAGAGCTCCAGTATCTCTCCTGCAACTTCGCGCCAGACCGTGAAGGACCGCTGCAAGTCTGGGGCAGTGAGCAGGCACTCACCAAGCTTCAGGGAGAGGTCAAGCACTTTTTTGAAGCGCCACTACTCCGCTCTTGTGTGCTAGAGCCTTTTGTGGAAGTGCAGGTGGGGCATCTCTTTGTCACCCCGATTACCGCGTACCACAAAAGCGATGAGCTATGCTTTAACTTTCTCTTCCGCGAGGCAGAGACAGACAAGCGCCTGCTCTACGCCTCGGACACGGGCTGGTACGCGCCCAAGACCTGGGAATTTCTGGAAAGCATTCCTCTCGACGGTGCGATTATCGAGTGTGGCCGGGGAGTTTCGCAGAGTACCTACGAGGGTCATCTAACACTGGAGCAGTGCATTGCCTTCAAGGAAAAGCTGGCCCTAAAGCTTGGCGCACCGATCTACCTGACGCATATCTGCCACACGGGCTTGCTTCTGCACGAGGAGATGTCGGAGCTTTGCGCCCCGCATGGCATCTCAGTCGCCTACGACGGCTTAGAACTCTCGCTCTGAGGCTCAAAGCCTAGTTTCTCCGAGAGAAGATAGAGCGGGCGGCCCTTGACTTCGTCGTAGATGCGCCCGATGTACTCCCCGATCAGCCCCAGGGTGATGAGCTGGACGCCCGAGAGAAGCGATAAGACCACGATAATACTCGTCCAGCCCGCCTGGAAACTGCCTGGTGCGAGGGCGTAGCGCGCGGCCTGAATCACCCCGTAGACAATAGAGGCCAGTGCGACAAAGGCTCCCAGATCGCGTGCGAGCTTGAGCGGCGCGTAGGAAAAGCCCGTGACCGCGTCCATGGCCAGCTTGAACATCTTGCGGAAGGGGTACTTGGTCTCCCCCGCGGCACGTGCAGGCCTATCGTACTCCAGCGCGTACTGTTTAAATCCCACCCAGGCCGCCATGCCGCGCAGGAACCGGTGCTGCTCACCCATCGTATTGAGCGCATCCACAACTTTCCGGTCCATCAGGCGAAAGTCCCCGGTGTTCTCCGGGATAGCGACACTGGTGAGGCGCTGGAGGGTTTTGTAGAAAATCGCGGCAGTGAGGAGCTTGAAGGCCGTCTCGCCCTCGCGGCTCCGGCGCTTGCCATAGACCACCTCCCAGCCCTCGTCGCGCCAGAGCCGGATCATCTCAGGGAGCAGCTCCGGGGGGTCTTGTAGGTCGGCATCGAGTAAGACAACGGCAGCACCTGAGGCATGGTGCATCCCCGCCGTTACGGCCACTTGGTGCCCAAAGTTGCGCGAGAACGAGAGCACCCGCGCCCACGAGTGTGTCTGTGCCAGCTCCCGGAGCTGCAAGAGCGAGCCATCGCGTGAGCCATCGTTGATAAAGAGCACCTCAACCGTATCGCCGTCTTTTTCGAGTATCGGCAAGAGCGCCTCCAGCCGCGCGACCAGCACGGGGAGTACCGCCTCTTCATTGAAGATCGGGAAGACAAGCGAGATCAGGGCCATGTAGGTATTATACGCCTCCCCCCTAACCCCCGCCCGGCGGGGGGACAATAGGTAATTATTCCTTTTCTCCCCCCCGCGAAGCGGGGGCAGGGGGGGGAAGCAGCGCTGCGAACTCGTCTTCGGTCAAAACCGTGATGCCTAGCTGCTCGGCTTTTGCCAGCTTGCTCCCCGCACCCGGCCCGGCGACCACGAAGCTGGTCTGCTTGCTCACGCTTCCTGCGGCGCGTCCGCCAAGGCGCTTGACCGTGGCTTCGGCATCTTCGCGGGTGAAGAGGGTGAGTGCTCCCGTGAAGACAAAGCTCTTGCCCGCGAAGTGATCGGAGATCGGGGCCGCGTCATCGCCCTGCGCGACCACGCCAGCGCCGATGAGCTTGTCCAGAAACGCCGTGTTGTTGTCGAGCCAGGCACGGACACTCTGCGCCGTGGTCAGGCCGACATCGGGGACTTGCGCGAGCTGCTCAACCGTGGCCTCGCGGAGCTTTTCCAGCGTCCCAAAGCCCTGTGCCAGCCGCGATGCGCCGCCCTCGCCCACATGACGAATGCCCAGCGCTACCAACAGCCGCGCCAGTGTGGTGTTCTTCTTTCGCTCCAGCTCCCCGATTAAGTTATCTGCCAGCTTCTCACCCATGCGCTCCAGCGGAAGAAGCTGCTCTTTGGTGAGCGTGAAGAGATCTGCTGCATCACTCACTAATTTTGCCTCGATAAACTGTGCCAGGCGCTCGCCGCCGAGGCCGTCTATATTGAGGGCGTTGCGGCTGACAAAGTACTCCAGGCGCGTCTGTAGCTGCGCCGGGCAGCTCTCAGCGTTGGGACAGCGCGTGACAGCCTCGCCCTCTACGCGAATCGTAGCCGTCCCACAGGAGGGACAAGTGGCGGGGAGCTTAAAGGCTTGCGTGCCCTCGGGGCGCTTGGCTGTGACCACCTGCACCACTTCGGGGATCACCTCACCGGCCCGCTGGATCACCACAGTATCGCCCACGCGCACATCTTTTCGGTCGATCTCGTCCTGGTTGTGCAGCGTCGCGCGGCCCACGATTACACCGGCGACCGAGACTGGCGTCAGCTTGGCGAGCGGCGTGATTGCCCCCGTGCGGCCCACCTGTACGAGAATCTCTTCGACTATTGTCTCGACTTGCAGCGCGGGGTACTTATACGCAATCGCCCAGCGCGGCGCACGGCTGACCTGCCCCAGCTCGCGCTGTAGGATGAAATCATTGACTTTCACCACCACGCCATCCGTATCATAATCCAGCGTATTTTTCTTCTCCGACCAAGCGGCAACCGTGGCGACCACCTCATCAATGTCCGCGCAGAGCTGGCGCTCGGGAGCCGTCGGCAGGCCCCATGCCTTGAGCTGCTCCAGCCACCCAAGCTGGCTCTCCGGCTCCCAGCCCGATGCCTCGCCGACGGCGTAGAACCATACTTTTAGCCTACGGCCAGCCGTCACTCGATGGTCCAGCTGGCGCAGGCTTCCAGCGGCAGCGTTGCGTGGGTTGGCGAAAGTCGCCCCCCCACTAGCCTCGCGCTCGCCGTTGATACGGGCAAACTCGCCGTGGGTCAGAAATGCCTCGCCACGAATCTCGATTAGGGCGGGGAGACTCTCCCCGATCAGCCGCAGGGGAATCGAGGGAATGGTCTTCAGGTTCGCCGTGATCTCCTCGCCCGTCGCGCCATCGCCACGGGTTGCGCCGCGTACCAGAACGCCATCTTCGTAGGTTAGCGAGACCGAGAGGCCATCGAGCTTGAGCTCGCACAGATAGGCGATCTTTTCGGTCTTTTCTTCCGTGTCCTCGGGCAAGCCTAAATGCCGCTTCACTCGCGCATCGAACTCACGCAGCTCCTCGGCGGAGAACGCATTGCCCAGAGAGAGCATCGGCCTCTTGTGCGTCACGGAGCCAAAGGCACTGGCGGGAGTGGCTCCGACACGCTGTGTCGGGGAGTCCGACGTCACCAGCTCAGGATTCTCGATCTCCAGCTTCACCAGCTCATGGTAAAGCTTATCGTACTCCGAATCGCTCACTTCTGGAGAGTCGTGGATGTAGTACAGAATATTGTGACGGGCAAGCTCGGTGCGCAGCCACGCAGCGCGCTCAGAAGGGGCAGAGATCATGATGGGATTATACTCTAGCAGGCTTGGCGAAAGCGGAAGCACCGCCGATTGGAACGGCGGTGCTGGAGAGCTAAAGCTACAAAGGCCGTTCCGGCCATACCGAGTTTACTCGGGATTCCCATGGGCGGTACGCCCTTCGTAGCCGAAGGCTCTCCAGTCCCGCCGCTCCAACCGGCGGGACTACGGCGAACGAATGCGAGGAGTTGAAAATTCCTCGCTGAACGCCTTCGGCGGAACGTCCTGCCGGACGATGAGGCGTGGATTTATCAGCCCGTGAGGGCGTTCGGCAACTTGTTGCCTCTAGCGAGGGATTTTCAACCCCTCGCCGTATAAGGAACCATAGGTCGGTTTTAGGGATAGAATGCGCTATGAGCAACCTACACAAAGCGTTTGTCTTCGATGAGGCCGCCTTCCGCCGCGACCTCGCCCCGATTCTGGATCGGCACGACGACACGGCGCTGGAGCACTTTATCAGCGACCACCGGGCACAGCTGCGCAACCCTCGCAACGGAGTGCACATCGAGTCCGACTGGCGCGACGATGCCGCTTTCGATGGCTTTGGGCGGCGCGCGACGCTGGCGCTCACGGCTTACTACGACCCGACCGCCAATATCGGGCTAGGAAGCGCCGCGTCGAAGTGCCGCTTTGGGCTAATTGACCTCTACCCTGAGAGCCGCGTCTTTGTGGGTGGCGGTGCACTAGGAGTCCCCGACGGCTACTTCCAGTCCGCCAGCTACGTCGCCGAGAGCGTTGCTATACTAGAGAACCTCCGTGCTCAGCTACCGCTCAAGGCCGAGATCATTGACCCCGTTCTCATCATGCTCCATGCCGCAACCGCTGAGAATAAGGGGCTTTATTTGTTGCTATAGAGACACAAAACCCCCTCTCGCAAGCAGGGCGAGAGGGGGCAGGACGAGGAGGCTACCCTTCCAGCAAAAGCGTCTCGGGGTCTTCGATCAGCTCTTTGATCTTGACTAAGAACCGGACGGCGGTGCTGCCATCAATAATTCTATGATCGTAGCTGAGCGCCAGGTACATGATCGGGCGGATGACGATCTCATCGCCGACCACCACGGGGCGCTTGACGATATTGTGCATCCCGAGAATCCCGACCTGGGGGTAGTTGAGGATCGGGGTGGAGAGCATCGAGCCGAACGTTCCGCCGTTGGTGATGGAGAACGAGCCACCGGTCAGATCTGCGAGCCCGAGCTTGCCCTCTTTGGCCTTACCCGCCAGCTCTTTAATTTTCTTTTCGATT
Source organism: Armatimonas sp. (assembly GCF_964826245.1). NCBI lineage: Bacteria > Bacillati > Armatimonadota > Armatimonadia > Armatimonadales > Armatimonadaceae > Armatimonas > Armatimonas sp. The sequence goes on from NZ_CBAYMC010000013.1 coordinate 13,887, forward strand.
GCGGCAAAGCTTAATTTATCGGCATCACGAATGATCGGGACGACCAGACCATCTTCCAGCCCGACGGCGATTCCGATGTCGTAGTACTTCTTGAGGATAATCTCTCCACGAGCGTCGTCAATCTCAGCGTTGACCATGGGGAACTGTTTCAGTGCCCCGATAGTCGCCTTGGTGAAGAAGCTCATGAAGCCCAGCCCGACGCCAAAGCGGCTCTCGAAGTCGGCTTTTCGCCGCGTGCGCAGCTCCATGACCTTGCTCATGTCCACTTCGTTAAACGTCGTGAGAATGGCGGCAGTGTTCTGAGCGTTTTTGAGATTATTGGCAATCGCCTTGCGCTTGCGGGCCATCGGGATGCGCTCAATGGGCCGCTCCGATGGGGGGGCAGGGGGCAGGGGAGCAGGAGCTGCAACGGGCGGCGCAGCTGCCTTGGGCGTTGCGATCTTTGCTTCGACATCGGCTTTCCCGATCTTGCCAGCAGGGCCCGTGCCTGCGACGCCGTCAAGCGGGACATTGTTGGCTGCTGCCATCGCCGCGGCAACCGGAGTTGCGTCTGCTCCTCCACTAGTGGGGGCTGGCGTGTCCCCCTTCGCGGCAGCTTGTGTTGGGGCTGTGGCAGGTGCACTTGCCGTCGCGCCCGCCTCAATCACGCCGATTGCTTGGCCCACGGCGACCGTGGCTCCGACCTCGGCTAAGATTTGTGTCAGCACGCCGTCGGCGTCGGCCTCGATCACTTGATTGACCTTGTCTGTTTCCAGCTCCACCAGCGCTTCACGCGCCTTGACGGCCTCACCGGGCTTCTTTAGCCACTGCGCCACGGTTGCTTCGACGATGGACTCGCCCATCTGGGGAACTACTATCTCAAGCGGCATTTGTTACTTCGCTCTCTTTCTTGCGGGGACGTTCTGGAACGCCTCAGTGACAATCCGAAGCTGTTCGGTATTGTGGGTGGTTTGAGAACCCTCCGCGGGGCTTGCCTCTTCGGGGCGACCAAGATACACGGGCTTGAAGCCCAGGAGCTTCTCCAGACGCGGGGCCATAAAGTTCCAGGCGCCCATATTCTGCGGCTCCTCTTGTAGCCAGAAGACTTCCTGTACCGACGGATAGCTGGCGACGAGTGCCTCAAGATCACCCGCAGGGAACGGATAGAGCTGCTCGACGCGTGCAATCGCAACGCCCTCAGCGGCGAGATAGTCAGGCCGCTCGGTGTACTGCGGAGCCGCACCGTAGACCATATCGTAGTAGACCTTGCCAGAGCATAGCACCAGCCGGGTCACACTCTTCTTGCGGCTTGCGTCGCGGGTGTCATCAAGAACCGCCTGGAAGCCGCCTTCGGACAGCTCGGTGAGGCTTGCGGCAGCGCGGGCATGACGCAGCAGGCTCTTGGGAGTCATCACGATCAGCGGACGCGGATCGGTGTGAAGTGTGGCTGCCTGGCGACGGAGCAAGTGGAAGTACTGTGCCGCCGTGGAGCAGTTGGCTACCCGAAGGTTATCGCCCGCACACTGCAGTAAAAATCGCTCTAGGCGCGCCGACGAGTGCTCGGGGCCTGCGCCTTCGTAGCCGTGGGGCAGCAGTAAGACAACCGTGGGGTTCTGCTCCCACTTGGCCTTGCCGCTGACAATAAACTGGTCAATGATCACTTGGGCGCCATTGACAAAGTCGCCAAACTGCGCTTCCCAGAGTACCAGTGTTCCTTCGGCGTGCACAGAGTAGCCGTACTCAAAGCCTAGCGCAGCGCTCTCGGAGAGAGGCGAGTTGTAGAGTGCAAGCGAGGCTTTTGCGTTCGGGAGGTTGTGGTGAGCACAGTAGCTTGTGCCCTTCTGAATATCATGCCAGACCAGCTGACGCTGCGTGAAAGTTCCGCGCTGGGTGTCTTGACCCGTGAGGCGAATCGGGATACCGTCTTCGAGGATCGAGGCATAGGCAAGCGCTTCGGCATGCGCCCAGACGATCTTATGCTCGCCGTCTAGAGCGGCTCGTCGCCCTCCTAAGAATGCTTTCTCTAGCTTACTGTCAATCGCAAATCCCTCAGGAACGGTGTTTAAGAAAGCATTGGTGCCGCTCAGGCGCTCGGCAGAGACTGCCGTGGCTACTTGCCAGGGATCACTCTCGCGGGGCGCATGGTCTTCATGCTTGGGATAGCCCGTCTGGAGCGCGATCTCTTTTGCGACTTCTAATCGCTTCCACGCCGCATCGCTCAGAGCATCCACATCGGCCTGCGTGAGCTGACCGCGTTGCACCAGCTCGCTTCCCCATTTTTCGCGCAGTCGGGGAAACTTACGGATGATCTCATACATCTGGGGCTGCGTGAACGAAGGCTCTTCTTGCTCGTTGTGGCCCAGCCGCCGGTAACCCACTAAATCAATCAAGAAATCTTTGCCGAATTTTTGTCGGTAGGCCACCGCCATACGAGTCACGGCCAGACATGCCTCGGGATCGTCGGCATTCACATGAACAATTGGGATCTCAAAGCCCTTGGCCAAGTCGCTGGCGTACATCGTCGAGCGGCCATCTTTCGGGTCCGTGGTGAAGCCGATCTGGTTATTGGCGATGATATGGATCGTCCCCCCCACCCGGTAGCCCGAGAGCTGGGAGAGATTGAGGGTCTCAGCGACCACGCCCTGGCCGGGAAACGCGGCATCGCCGTGCACTTGTACGGCCAGCGAGGCGAGAATATCACGCTTGGGCTGGCCCACACGGTCGCGGGTCTCTTGCGCGGCGCGTGCTCGGCCCACGACGGCAGGGTTCACAAACTCTAAGTGGCTGGGATTGGGAGCCAGCGTGACGGGCATCGAGACCGAGCCGCCGTTTTTATAGGTGCGTCGGAAGCCCTTATGGTACTTCACATCGCCGGTGTAGGCATGGGTCTCGCCGCCCGAGCCCTCTAGAGCGTCAATGGCGCGGGGATCTTTGGGGAACTCGGCGAGCACGTCCTCGTAAGACTTTCCGAGCACGTGGGTTAGCACATTAAGTCGTCCGCGGTGCGCCATGCCCATCACCAGCTCACGGGTTCCCGCTTTGGCGGCCTCATGGATCAGGGTATTGAGCACGGGCACCAGCATATCAATGCCCTCGATCGAGAAGCGCTTCTGGCCCTTATACGGCTGGACACGCTCCAAAAACTGCTCGAAACTGTCCACCGCGGTGAGCTGCTCCAAAAGTGTCGTGCGGTCTTCGTCGGTGATGGTGTCAAAGTAGCGACGGCTCTCGACGGCCTCCCGGAACCAGTTGCGCTCCGCAGGAATCTGGATGTGATCGTCTTCGTAGCCCACCGTTCCCGAGTAAATCCCACGCAGGCAGGTGAGCGCCTCCAAGGCATTGGCCTTGCCCTCGGCACACGGACCACCGACCACGCTTGCGGGAAGTGAGGCCACATTGGCCTCGGTAAGCCCATGGTAGCTCAGGGAGAGCTCGGGGTCTCCGGGGGGCGGATGGATGCCAAGTGGGTCAAGCTTTGCTTCTGAGTGCCCCATCTCACGCACCAGCCGCGCCACGCGGCTCACTCGCACGATCACATCCACCTGCGTGGCCGTCAGAGCGGCAGGCGAACCCGCCTCCAAAGAGGGCGGGGGAGCCGATACACTGATCTGCGGAGAGAATCCCTCACCAAAAAAAGCACGTGTCTCTGCGTCAACAGAACTTGGGTCGCGTTGGTATTGTTCGTATAGCTCAAGGGCATACCCGGCGTTGGGGCCGTGGAAATCCAGCAATGTATTCATTCGTTTACCGATTTATTATTGTACCGTGTTGTCGTTCTCGATAGATATAGCTTATTGAAAGAACTTTTCCAGTCGTGTGAGAGTTTCTGTTTTTTCTGCGTTTCTCTCGGGGAGATGGCTCATCGTGGTCTCAAAAAGGGCAATGAGCTCGGTGTGACGGGTGCGGGCTTTTTCTAAGCTATTATCCAAAACATTGTAGGCTTGAAGCTGATACACCGGGTCAGTGAAGGAGTGGGCGACAATCGTGTCGGCGCACTTATCCCACTGCTCCAGGGCGGCGTAGGCAAAGGCTTGGTGAATCCCCGTGACCTCCGGAATCGCCCGGATTTTCCCCGCAGGCCCCTCAACTACCCGAACCAGCTGCTGCCAGGTCACTTTTGCGCCATCTTTATCGCCCGCTTTTTCTTGCGTCTCGGCCAGCGCCCGCAAGGTCTGAAGGTCGTTGGGATCAGCAACGCGAGCTTTCTGAAACGCGGCAATCGCCGTGGCGTAGTCCCCCGCCTGCTCGGCGCGGCGTGCGATCATGAACTGCCAGCGTGGCGTGGGGTCTATCGCCGCGGCCTCGGCCAGTTTCCCGGACTCGGCAAGCGCCTTGGGCTGCGCTGGAAAGATGCCCGCTTGTGAGAGCAGTGCGAAGAGAAGGCCCAGTGCGGCGGCTAGCCTCTCCCCGCCGCTTAGACGGCGACCCTCTCCGGCTTCGCGAAGAGGGTTTATTGGAGGTGCGAGGAGCCCGGCGACGGTCCAGAAGGGGAGGGAGTTGCCCTGAAGTGCCCACTCGGAGTCGAAACAGCTTCGGACGAGAGCAGCGAGCAAGCCTCCGGCGAGGGCTGCACATACCAAGTTCCCGCGCCGGACGGAAGCAAGCGCCAAGAGAGCCGCGGTAAGCAGACCCAGTGCGGTGGGGATGCCGTTTTCTGCGGCGACTTGGAGATAGGACTGGTGCGCGAGACCCGTGCGCCCGACCTCAGCGTAGCGGGGGTAGAGCGCGGGAAATGTTCCCGGTCCGGTGCCAAAGACCGGGTTTGCCAGCGCCATCTTCGCTGTTCCGCGCCACGTGTAGAGGCGAAACTCATCAACCAAGCCGCGCTTGGTCGTGGTCTGTCCGCCCGTTTTGTCTGCTCGCGAGACAATCGCGCCTTTGAAGCCAAAGCCCAGCGCCAAGCAGGCAAGCAACAAAACCCCAAGGCGTTGCCAAGGAATTTGTTTGATGCTAAAGAGAAGCGCTACCAGCAAGCCCAGCCCAGCTGCTGCCAGTCCGACACGGCTTCCGCTGGCAATCAGCGCTCCAAAACCCAGGGCGCTGGCGAGGCCAAAGCCCAGCGTCACGAGTCTTTCTTTTGCCAACAGACAAAGCACAAAGGCCAGCGGCAAGAGCAGGCCGATAAAGCCTGCGGAGAAGTTGGGGGAGAAAAAGAGCCCGGTGGCACGGAACCAGTCTTGACCTGCCTGCTTTGCTGTGCCGTACTGCTGCGCCGCCATGAGTGCGTGAAGTCCCAGCCCCACGATCAGCGCGATACTGATCTTCTGCCGCTGGCCTTCGTCGGACTTTGTGGCGAGCGAGAAGACCAGCGCGGCGCAGAGCAAGTCCAGGACGGCGGGAATCTGGGCAAAGAGCAAAGACGGCGATGTGAAGAACTTGGAGTGGATCAGGAGCGAGAGCGCGGACCAAGCGACGGCAAACCACAGCGCCACATTCCTCTTCCCTGCCCTGAGGGAAGGGGCTAGGGGATGGGTTTGGGAGGCAAGCGCCGCGACCAGCACCAGAATGCGTAGCGCACCAAGGCTAGCATCGCTGTTGTACTCCGCGCCCGCCGGATTGCCGCCCAGAAACGGAGCGAGCGCTAAGGCGAGCAGAAGGGCATAAAAGCCGACTTTTGGGATCACTTTCGTCTCCGCCAATCTCTCCCACCTGCTCCCGTGAGGCGGCGCTTGGCGATGCGAACATAGGCGCGTGCCCAGATTCCCGTCCAGACAAATGGCTGCAAGATCCCGGGGACTTTGTCGGCGAAGAAGCCACGGTGCTTTTGCCAGAAGCGCCACATCGAGCGGGAGTGCTCTAAGATCATGCGCTCGGCGGCGTTGTCCGACGACTTACCGATGGCGTGCGTGACAACGCATCCAGGGAAATACACGACGCGCCAGTTGCCTTGGTGCGCACGGAGAGACCAGTCCATGTCCTCACAGTACATGAAGAATGTCTCCGCATCAAGCAAACCGATCTGCTCCAGGCAGGTTTTTCGGATGAGCAGGGCACAGCCCGAGACCCAGTCTACATCAAGCACGCTGGCGTGGTCGAAGTCCTGCATCAAGTAGTCCGATGCGGGTTTGTTGCCCGGAAAGAGCCTCCCGAGCCAGACATTGCGAAACATTCCCGCAGCAAACGTCGGCCAGCGGCGGCAGGAGTACTGGATCGAGCCGTCGGGGTTGATCACCTTGGGGCCGATAATTCCCGCATCGGGTGTGGCATCGGCAAAAGCGAGTAGCCGCTCCAGCCCGCCCGGCTCGACCGTCGCATCGGAGTTGAGGAGCAGGGCATAGTCAGCGTCCAAACTCTCCAGCGCGATATTGTTGCCGCCAGAGAAGCCCGTGTTCTCGGAGAGTGCGATGAGCTTGACGTCGGGGAACTCACTCGTCACCATCTCCGCGCTGCCATCGCCCGATGCGTTGTCCACCACGACCGTCTCCCAGCCACGAACGCTCTTTAGGCACTCACGAAGGTCGTCCTTCGCTCTCCAGCTCACGACGCAAACTCTCAGGCGTGGTCTCGCCGCCATCTCTTCCAAGCGATTTCCCCCAGCGCCCGGTCCGTCGCCAGGCGTCCAGCGTGACCGCCACGCTGGCCAGAGGCCGTAGCGGGTCACGCGCAAAGTGTTTCTTTAAAAAGCGCAGCCAGGCCCGCCGCGACTCCCAGACAGCAGACTTACGCACGCGCCTCGTGGTTCCCCCATGCCCGTGTTTGACCACTGCCTCTGGGATATACCACGTTTCCACCCCCGCCCGCTGTGCCCGCAGGCTCCAGTCCACATCGTTGAAGAACAGCGGAAAGCGCTCGTCGAGCCCCCCGATTGTCTCGTAGACCGCTCGTGTGAACAAGAGGCACGACATCATCGGCTGCGGTGCAGGTCCCGCTTTTTCGTAGTCAAACGCCAGCCGCGTCCAGCTTCCTGTGATCGTCGCCAGTGGTGTCGGAAACGCCCGCACCGACTTCTGCACCGAGCCATCGTCGGAGACTAACTTCGCTGCTACAATCTCTTTTTGCGCCCCGATGAGCTTGTCAATCGCGCCTTTGGTCACGCACGCATCGGGATTGAGCAAAAGAAAATAATCGCCCATCGCCGCTTGAAGCGCCTGGTTGGTCGCCGCCGCATAGATGAGATTTTCGGAGTTCGCGATCACCCGCACCTCCGGAAACTCCGCCGCCAGCATCGCCACCGCGCCATCGCGCGACGCATTGTCCACCACAACAATCTCCGTCTCACCGCCACGCCACGGAAATTCCCGAAGCGCCGCCAAACACTCCCGCAGATCAGGAGCCGTGTTCCAGTGGACAATGATCACCGACAGACGCATCAGGCTCTATTATAACCGCCGCAACCAAACCGAGTGGTCTTACGTCTAGTACATCCATGAAGCTCGTTTTCAAACTTCTCATTGGCGCGTGCACCTTGGTCCTCCTCTACGTCGGCGGCTCTTTTGCTTACTACACGGCTAAGACAGGCAAGACTCCCCTCGCGAGTGCTCGCGCCGCTGAGTTCGCCGCCGCAGGGACGCTCTCCGAAAGCGATGTTGCGGCGCGTCTGGCAAAAGATCCCGGTGATCCCGTGGCGCACTGTGCTCTGGCGGAGAAAGCACAAAAGCGAAGAGATTTCACCAAAGCCATCGAGGAGCGCAAGCTAGCCTTGCAGTGTGAACCCGCAAACCCCCAGATTCTGCTAGACAACGCACTCGCTTGCGTCTTTGCTAAGCGCCCCGACGAAGCCAAGCTCTACTGCGAGAAAGTCATCGCCACAAAAGACCCAAGCTGTAGCGACATTGCCCAGAAGATTTTGACGAAGCTCGCGAAGCAAAACAAGATCTAGTAGTCGCTGCGCATCCAGGTTAGCATTCCGTCAGCGAGTCCTGGCGGATTGTTATTTTGGGTGGCGGGAATTGTGATTCTTTCATCTATATCGTTGCAGAAGCTGATACCAACGGGAATTGCTTTCCCAAAATTTGTCGTTAGGACTCCTTCGGCATGAAGACGATGGATCAGCTTCCCACAGATTTCCAGAAACCAATTGAGCTCTTGCAAATCCAGATCGCGCAGTTCGGGATGCTCAAGGGGATTCAGGTAGCCAGGTTGCTTCCTTTTCCAGGAAAAGAACGCTTCACGAAGCGACAGTCCATCAGGATCGCCTTCGTCACGTTCGACATCCTCGTAGTAACTTGTGTATTCTGGTGAGGGCCAGGGATCGGCGCAAAGTTCAAGGGAGGCGCTTACTGTGTAGTCTGCGACACCAGGAGAATGGGTATAGCCAAAATAGGAATTTATTCGCTCAGGAGTCGCGACGGAGTGCCGAAGTGGCATCACATGAGAAAAAGACGGTTTCGTGGGTTCATCCTCAAAAAGTGCCAAGACGATCCAGATTCCGTAGATGTCGTCGAAGCCTTTCCAGCTCTGGAGGGCATCAACGAGGCGTGGGTAGAGGTAGGAGAGGAGGGCATCTTCAGGAGTCATGATTTATTCGGGGATTGTCCAGTCTTCTTGAACGACCCCAGGAATCCGTTCGTAGTCGCGGCGATTGCGTGTGACAACTACCGCGCCTAGCTCTAGGGTGAGAGAGGCGATTCGTAGATCCATGGAGCCCACGTTTAGCTTCTGAGACTTGAGTGTGGCGAAGCGCTGGAGGGAGGCTTCGGAGAGAGGAAGCACGGGGATCAGTGCGAAGAGCTGCATGCTCCGTGAGATTTCTGTATAAATGCGCGCCTCTTGCTCGGGCGTTTTGGTTCGTCGTAGAAGGGCAAACCAGCCGCCAAGCTGTTCCTCGACGGTCACGACACTGATACCAACACTTTGATGGGCCAGAGCGGCCCGTAGTCGGGTTGCAAGAACCTCATCACCGCGCCGCCAGAGAGAGAACGTGTCGGTATCCAGCAAGTAGCGGATCACGCTGCCTCGCGCTCCTGGCGATATTGTGCGATTGCGTCCTGCCACTCGTCATAGAGCGGGTCGTCGCGCAAATCTCCGTAGAAATCATCAAGCGACGAGGAAGAAGTCGGCAGATTGATCTCCAGGGTGTCGTAGGAAACGGTTCCCTCGAATGCTTCTTGAATCCGTAGTCGAAGGTTCTCTTTCGCCTCCCCTAAAGACTCCCCCTCGGCATCCCAGCCCAGCGGACCGCGCCCCAGCCCCGAGACACGGACACGACCATCACTGCGTTTTTCGATCAGAACAGGCACATTCATAGCAGAGCTTCCTCAAGTGAGATTATATCGCCATCAGACTTTTCCCGTTACCAAATTCAGAGGGACTTCGGTCGTCGGTTTCGGTGAGGGATAGACGGGCATATTCTTCCCTCTGACGGTTCCGCCGCCCACTGAAAGTGGGCGTCTGCAATGGCGCAAGCGCCGCAAAGCCCGTGCCGGGCTACCGAGTCTATTCCCCAGCCCGGCACGGGCTTCGCAGCCGAAGGCTACCCAGACGCCTACTTTCAGTGGGCGGCAAAGCGATTCACAGACGCTGATCTCGCTCCCGCACGGATTGATCTACTAGCCGCACTGTCTGATGCGCTATCCGCAGATGCTGATTGTGATTTTTCACAGTCTGATTTTGCTCCCGCACGCGCTGATGTGCTTTATCCGCTGTCTGATTTTTCTGTGACACACTCTGATTCTTCCGTGACACGCTCTGATCTTTCTTCGACACGCTCTGATTTGCTTTGTACACCTGCTGAACGACTCATCGCATGGGGCGGAATACGGAAACTACTTTGCCTTGTCCAGAAACTCGCGAAGGCTTTTCTCGCCGCTCTCGATGCGGGGGCCTTCGGTGCGCCAGAGTATCTCGCCTTTGGGGGTGACGATAAAGGCGTAGATTTTCTTCTGGTCTTTGAGGCCCAGCGGCTTCATGAACGCGCCTTTGTCGGAGTAGATTGTGATGGTCGTGGCGCGGGTGGCGGGGTCGGGGATGCCGCGTCGCATGCCGCTGTTGATGAAGCCGCGCATCATCCCGATCATCTTGCCGATCACGGGGAACTCGTAGAGACGCAGGGTGGGGTGCGCTTTCATTAGCTCCTTGGCGAGCGGCACCCAGGTATCTATCTCACGCTGCTGGTTGCGCTGAAAGGCCACGAAGACGAGGTTGTGCGTGCCCGCGAAGTCTTGCGGGAAGCGCAGCTTCTTGCCTTCGAGGTTGTCGGCTTGGACAGCGGGAAAGGTGATGGTGGGAGGCGGCGTTTGCATGGTGAAAATCCCAACGCTTGTTTTGTGGCTACGGTTCCCTTTCAAAGAGCGTGAGAGGGGCTTGCTGGACCGCGGTGAGGCGGTCGAGATACTCCGCGCGGGAGATCTCTTTGGCACCCAGCATCTCAAAGTGGGGGGTCATGGTCTGGATATCAATCCAGGTAGCGCCGCGCTCTTTGAGGTGCTCGATTAAAAATAAGACGCAGAGCTTGGAGGCATCGCTAATGGTGTGGAACATGCTCTCGCCGGAGAAGACACCGCCTGCAGTGACCCCATAGAGCCCTGCCACTAAGCTCCCGTTTTCGTCCCATGCCTCGATACTATGGGCATCCCCCACTTGGTGCAGGCCCTTGAACGCGGTGACGATCTTCGGGGTGATCCAGGTGCCTTCCTGTCCGGGCCGGGGCGCTTTGCGGCAAGACGTGATCACGGTCTCAAAAGACTGATCTATCGTGAAGTGCAGGGGGAGCTTCTTGCGCCGACGAGCAAGGCGCTCAGGGATATGAAGCTCATCGAAGTCTAGGACAGCACGAGGGTCGGGGTTGAACCAGAGCAGAGGCAAGCCGGTGTGTGGCCACGGAAAGATTCCCTGGCGGTAGGCGCACTGGAGGGTCGGCACATCCAGCGGCCCACCAATCCCGACAATTCCTTCGGAGGTGGCTTTCTCTGGCGGGCTAAACCCGAAACGACGGCGAAACAACACGAGCCCGATTGTACCCAATCGAGGAGAGGTATCCTAAAGGCATGCACATTCTGGAAATTATTGCAAAAAAGCGCGATGGGGCGGCGCTGAGTGCGGCAGAGATTACGTTTTTCGTGGATGGCTACACGAGAGGCGCTGTCCCAGACTACCAGGCAGCGGCACTCCTCATGGCGATCTATCTCCAGGGAATGGACGGCCAAGAGACGGCAGCGCTCACGGCGGCGATGGCGGGCTCAGGGCAGCAGCTTGATCTCTCAGACTTGCCGCAGGCACTGGACAAGCACTCGACGGGAGGAGTGGGCGATAAGACCAGCCTGATCGTGGTCCCGATTCTGGTAGCGGCGGGCGTGCCGGTCTGCAAGATGAGCGGGCGAGGACTGGGCCACACTGGTGGCACACTAGACAAGCTAGAGGCCATAGCGGGCCTTAGTGTTGCGCTCTCGCCAGAGCAGATGTTGGCGCAAGTCCACTCGGTCGGAGCGTGTCTCGCGGGCCAGACCGAGACTCTCGCACCTGCCGACAAAAAACTCTACGCCCTGCGCGATGCTACCGCGACGGTCGCTTGTCTGCCGCTGATTGTCTCCTCCATTCTCTCTAAAAAGCTGGCGGGCGGCGCACCCTCGTTTCTCTTTGATGTGAAAGTGGGCAGTGGGGCACTGATGAAAACACAAGTCGAAGCACTTGCTCTTGCCGAAGCACTGGTCGCGGGCTCGACTGCCAACGGACGACGAGCCGTCGCCTTGGTCACCGACATGAGCCAGCCACTCGGACGCACAATTGGCAATGCCCTGGAAGTCAAAGAGGCCCTAGAGCTACTAGTGAGCCCCGAGAGCGCTGAGCCTCGGCTTCTTGAGCTCTGCCTGCGGCTTGCTGCCGAAGGGATCTCACTGGCGCAGGGCAGCTCCGTCGAAGCGGGTCGGGAGAAAGCTGAGTCGTCTCTCAAGTCCGGAGCAGCGCGAGACAAATTCCAGGCGATTATCGCGGCGCAAGGAGGCAACTTAGCACTCGGCCTGCCGGAAGCCCCCACGGTGGTGCCAGTCACCACCTCTGTAGCGGGCACCATTCAGGCGATGGAAACCCAAGCCTTGGGAGAGCTTGTGGTTCGGCTCGGCGGGGGACGGGCAACGAAAGACGCTCAGATAGATCCTGCTGTGGGACTGGAGCTGCACGTTGCGGTTGGGCAGAGGGTGGAAGCTGGGCAGACACTGGCATTTGTCCACGCCCGCAACCCGGAAGCGGCGGAGCAGGCCGCGGCCACAGCCCGTGCGGCGATCTCAATGACTCCTGCGCCACAAGAGGCTCCACCACTAATTCATCAGATCGTAAAATTACGGGTTTAGCACCGCAAAAATACGGGTTTTTTTTGTGGAGCAATTACATGGCAAGCTTCCTGTGATAGTCTCCAGATACAAGGGACACTTATAGAGATGAACCGTAAACTTAACACTACCATTTTGGGACTCATGACTCTCGTGGCGAGTTTTTCTACCGAAAGTATTGCACGAGCACAAGGCAACGCACAAGCCCCTGAGGGTGTGGTCTTACCGGTATTTGTACCGCAGCGAATCGCGCCGGGCAGAGATCGTTTCTTAAATGACCCTGTACTCACCACCGAGGCGCTTGTTGAGGCACTAAAGACCCAACCAGCGTTCCGTCGTAATATCGCCAAGCACTTCAATCTTCCCGAAGATCGTGTGGTTGAGTTTGTTGAAGACGCACTAGTTCCTTACATTCTGCCGACAGATACGAGCGTGATGAACTATGGTGTGACCAAGTCGGGTCTGATCTATAGCAAGAAGATGAGCCTGAAGAAAGGCACCCGTGTCTGGGCGACTCGTGATGGCAAGCCAATTCTCAAGTGGAGCTGCTCCAATCCCTTGCTGCCCAAAGCCCCGGTGCTAAAAGAGAAGCCGAAAACAGCCCCGGTGGCGACCATGAGTCGCCCTCAGGGTCTTCAGCAAGTTGCTGCCAATATCATCGCTCCGGCGGGTATGGAAGCCCTAGAGGGTGGCGATCTCTCCCCCTTCGGTCCCGATGCTCCTGTGGCACCACCGATTGCACCGCCGATTAAAGTGGTAGAAGTCCCCAATATCCCAGATCCCGTTAAGCCCGTCGCGCCTCCCGTACCTCCTCAGTTTGTTCGGACAGGATTGCCGCTTCTGTCACTGGCGGGAGTGGCGGGGGCGGTGGTGCGCTCCGTGAAGGTTCCCGAGTCCACGGAGGAGGAAGTGCCCGTCGTGCTCGCCCCAGCGATGACGACGGCAATGGCGGCCAGTAGCCGAACTACTCATAATGCAGTACCAGAGCCTGGCACACTGATCTTCGCCGCTCTTGGACTTATTGGGTTGCCTCTGCTCTGTCGCAAGAAGTAGTCTCTTAGCTCTCCGGAACCGGCTCGCTTTCTCGTAAAGCGAGCCGGTTTTGTTTTTCGTGAAAGAGCTGCTCGCGCCACTGGCTTAGAATCGTCCCGAGCGAGACCCCAAAAGAGTCGTAGACCACATCCGCAGCCACTCCCCAGCGTGAGGGAATAAAGCTCTGGTGCCACTCGTCGCTGGCGGCGTATAAGATCCCCAGGAGCATCGTGAAAACCACATGGCGACTCCGAAAACGAGGGTGATCTGCCCGGATGGCTCGGTAGGCTAAGAGCGCCAGAATCAGATACTCCATCACATGGCTGGTCTTGCGGATATTGAAGTCCACGCGCTCCAGCTGGTTTGGGGTCAGCTGCGCGGCGAGGCTCGGTAAGTATTTTCGTAAGACACTGTGGACGAGGGGTTGGGTACGGGCAGCTGAGCCCGTGTCAGTAGACATAGCGAAAATTAAACTTAACCAAAGAACTAAAGGAAGGGTATAACGAGCGAAGCGACGCATTAAGAATAGTATATGCTAAAGTAGTTTAGACGAGCAAACTCAAGGGCATACTGCTATAGCTAAGGAATGAATCTCTTTACTCCCGACGAAACGGCTACTCCTACATTTTCTGCCGCTCCTCTCGCCGCACGAATGCGCCCCAGTGCTTTAGATGAGCTGATGGGACAGGAGCATCTGCTCTCCGTTGGGAAATCGCTACGGCAGGCAATTGAGCAAGATGAGCTTCGTTCCGCGATTTTTTGGGGGCCACCAGGCTGTGGAAAATCTACACTCGCATCGCTGATCGCCCGCACGACTCGCTCTCATTTTGAGAGTTTCTCTGCGGTTACCGGTGGGGTTGCCGATGTCCGTAAGCTGATTGAGCTGGCCAAAGAGCGGCGCAAAGCCTACAACCAGCGGACGCTGCTCTTTGTGGATGAGATCCATCGGTTTAACAAAGCCCAGCAGGATGCGTTCTTGCCTCATGTGGAAGATGGCACGATTGTTCTGATTGGAGCCACCACGGAGAACCCCTATTTTTCCGTCAATGCGCCCCTGCTTTCCCGGGCGCGCGTCTATCCGTTTCAGGCACTGGGCAACCATGAGATTGCTGCGCTACTCACACGAGCACTGACCGATCCAGAGCGCGGGCTCGGGGAGCGTGGTCTGGTACTGGAACCCCAAGCCCATGAGTATCTTGCGGCGGCGGCAAACGGCGATGCAAGGGCCGCTCTGGGAGCACTGGAGCTGGCCGCATCGCTCGCCAAGGGAGCAAGTATCACGCTGGCCGTCGCCGAAGAAGCCGTTGGGCAGCGCTCCCTTGGCTACGATAAGATGGGCGATACGCACTACGATATGGTCTCCGCCTTGATCAAGAGTATCCGAGGCTCCGACCCTGATGCTGCGATCTACTACCTCACGCGGATGCTGGAGGCGGGAGAAGATCCCCGGTTTCTGGCACGCCGCCTGGTGATCTTGGCCTCCGAAGATATTGGCTGTGCCGACCCGAGCGCCCTGCCTTTGGCAATGGCAGGCTTTCAGGCGACCGAGAGCATTGGGATGCCCGAGTGCGCGTTGAACTTGGCCCACGTCACCCTCTATCTCGCAGCGGCTCCCAAGTCCAATGCCTGCACAAAGGCGCTGGGTCGGGCTCGGGAAGATGTGCGAAATGCGGCATTTCCGGGGATTCCCAAGCCCCTGCGCGATAGCCATGCAAAAGGGGTTCGGGCGCTGGGACACGGGGAAGGCTATCTCTATCCCCATGACTATCCCGGTGGGTTTGTCAAGCAGAGCTACCTACCGGAAGGGCTCCCTTCACAGGGCGAGCCCTACTACCAGCCTACGGAAAATGGGGTTGAGGCAAAACTTAAGGCGCGACTGAGACGCCTCTGGGATGGTGATACTAATGAGAACACTTGAGGCGCTGGAGGCGATTCTGAAGTCCGCACAAGAGCCTCGTGCGCAGGTGGATGCTGCCAATACGCTGGCAGAGTACCTGGTTCGTGCGGATCTGGTGCGGTGTGGTTTGCTCGTTGAGGAGACTCTGGTAAAGGCACGCCAGCTCGGCTATCGTCTGGGGGAGGCAACCGCTCTTAGGCAACGCGCGGTCTGCAACCTGATCCAGTCAGATCTTGCGGCCGCCGACACGGACTATCAGGCCGCATTGGCACTGAGCCGCCAAGAGGGCTTTGGTGAGATTGAGGCGTCCTGTCTTCTCGGGCTGAGCACGCTCCGTCGTAAGGTGACCGACTACCCAGAGGCAATGAGTCTTCTCCTGGAGGCACATCGTTTGCGCCAGCAACAGGGCGATGTGCGCGGCGAAGTGGCGACCCTCAATAACCTGGGAGCGCTCTGTGTGGAGCTCGGCAGCTACGACCAAGCAACCGCTTTTCTGTTGCAGGGACTAAAGCTTTCTCGCGAGCACGCGCTTCCCGAGTACGAGATCTTCTGTCTCTCTAATTTTGCAGGGATTAAGCGTGAGGCGGGAGAGCTAGAAGGAGCAATCGAAGACCTCCAGATCTGCCTGGAGCGAGCACTGGAGCTGGAAAACCACTATGTTCGTCCGCATCTGCTCGCATCTTTGTGTGAGACGTATCTAAAGCAAGGTCAGATTGAGGAGGCGCTGCGAGTCAATGAAGAGGCACTCGCCCTTGCCAGCACAGGGACGGATCGTCAGGTTGAGCTCTCTCTCTTAGTCCATCTAGGAATTATCTGTGATGAGCTTGGGATGCCCGAAGCCGCTGAGGCCGCCTTTACGCGGGCTCTGGATCGGACAAAGCGCCTGGGCGATCTGGAGCGCCATTTGGAGGCACTCTGCCAAGCCGCCGCGTTCTACCAGCGTCAGCAGCGCAATACAGAGGCGCGGCAGGCGTTTCATGAAGCACGGGATCAGGCCCAGCTCGCCGGTGCACGACGACACCTTGCTCGGATTCTACGCGGCCTTGCGAGTCTGGAGCCCGAGAGCCTTGTTCACTATGAAAGCCAGGCGGAGGCAATCGAGGTAGAACTCAAGGAGCAGGCCCTGAAAAGCAACCAGCTCGCTCAGGAGGCACGGGGACTTTAGCCGTGTTATAATGCCCTGTGCTAGCGCTACTTCAACGACCCGGCATCAGGCAACTTATTAAGTTTTGCCTTGTTGGGATCTCTTCATTTGTGATTGATGCAGGCTTACTAAGCCTGTTACATTATCGTGTAGGACTACCTGTAGCGGTGGCCGGAACCCTCTCGTTCCTGTGTGCGGTAACCAATGGATATATCTGGAATAGCCGCTGGACATTCCGTGATCGTCAGGGAGATTCTAAGAAGCAGTACCCCAAGTTTCTTGCCACCAACGTGGTCGGCTGGGGGCTGAACCTGACGGTGATGACTCTGGCTATTGTGATGGCGATGCGGCTTGGTGTGATGCACACAGAGCGCTCCACAAATGAAATTATTCAAATCATTGCCACAGGAAAAGGCAAGAGTGAGTTTAGCCCGGTCGTGTTGATTGGAGCAAAGGTTGTGGCTGCAGTGGTTGTGGTCACGTGGAACTTTACGGCGGCACGGCTGTGGACGTTTAAAGCGTCTGAGGCCAGTGTGGCTGAGCCCGCCTGAAGAGATTTGGGCATTTTTAGAAATTTGAGTCAGGAACGAGGCAGTGTCGCTGTTGGTTCTGGCAGGAGACTGTTTTGAAGGAAATCATCGTCAATAGTGACGCACGAGAGACGCGCGTTGCTGTCCGCGAAGACGGACAACTGATTGAGTTGCATATTGAGCGTGATGAGCGCGTGGTGGGAAGCATCTACAAGGGCCGGGTAGACAATATCGTGGCTGGGATTGATGCCGCTTTTGTGGACATTGGGCTAGATCGGAACGCCTTTCTCTACGCCGGAGATATTAT
>NZ_CBAYMC010000014.1:0-30543 GCF_964826245.1 Armatimonas sp.
TGATAGAGTGATTATTAGGATGACCACATATAAGTATAAGAAAGGAAAAGATATGTTTTACACTAAGAAAAAAATAGTGGGTGTTTTTGTTGGGTTAGTGCTGGGCATTGGCTCTGGTTTTGTTGTTCATGCTATGGGAAAGAATCATGCAGAGTGTGTTGCGAATTGTAGTATTTTAGCCGATGGGGGTGAGAGACGTGCCTGTGAATATGGGTGTTTCTCACTGGGCAATACGTTTTGCGAGACGAGAACCTCTGACCAGTCATGTAAAAGTTGTTGCCAAAAACGATGTGAAGCTGCATATGCTAATAATCCAGCAAGGCAAGCCAAATGTCGCTCTGGATGTGAGTGGGGATCAAACTGCTCTGGGAAGCCTACAATACCCGGAATAGATGATGAAGATCCAGATATTTCAGATAATCCACCCATTCCGCCAGATGAAATCGATCCTGTTGAGAATCCAGGCTAATATAGCCTAAACTCCGACTGAATCTTCCGGGAGCGTATGTCGCTCCTAGCTTTTTGTTTGCCTCAGCCAGCCCCAGAGTAAAGCGCCTGTGAAGGCATGCAGCAGTAGCCCCGTAAGCTGCGTCCCTCGGCTCGCTTGATACGACCAGAGCTCCGGGTAGGGGCCAGGGAAGTCGGGGAGGGTTTGGAAAACCCGGTGCGAGAGAAGCTGAAGGGCAGTGAGAGCAATAAGAAAGTTCTTGGGAAGTGCGTGCGCCTCTAGGATCGTCCCGAAGAGCGCGTAGACAATCGGCATCGCCCAGTAGACAATGCGCTCCGTGTCCGAGCCGCCCACCCAGCCTAGCACCAGAAAGATCGCCAGTGTCCAGGCCAGCACCGGCTGACTCTTGAGCCACTCTGCCGCCGTTCGCCAGAAGTAGATCGGGAGCACTAGCGCGGGGCCGAAGGCGATGAAGAGCCCATGGACATAGACTGGCAGCGGCTTGTTGTAGGCCCACTGCCCCACGGTGCGGGCGAAGCTGTAGCTATCGGTCTGGGTGGCGAGCAAGTGCGTCGCGACTACCCCCAAGATTCCCCCGAGTAGTGGCAACCACTGCCGCCCCCGGCTTGCCAGAAACAGCGCCAGTGGCACGGCAATCACGGCCTCACGGAAGAGTGCACCGAGGAAACAAAGCAGTGCCAGTTCCCACTCCGTCGGAACCCATCCCGGCTTCGTTCGTTCCTCACTCCGCCGACCCTCCCTTGATTCAAGGGAGGGTGGCTCAGAGCGAAGTATGAGCGGAGAGCCGGGTGGGTTCGAGTGGGTTCGAAGCAGAGCGCCTAGCGCGAACACAAAGAGCCAGGGGTCGGTGTAGGCGGCGTAGTGGGCGGTGAAGCGGAGCGGTGCGTGCCACTGGGTGAGATAGGCGGCGATCAGCGCGAGGCGCAGCCAAGGATTTTCGATAAAGCGCCGCAGCCAGAGCGTTAGCAAGGCCGTCGAGAGCAGGCAGGCGGCAAGGTTGATGAGCTTAAAGCCGAGCAGCAGGTTCCCTGGAAAGAGCCACGCGACCAGTGCGGGCGTGCCGAGACGAAACGCAAATGGCCCGATGGCGCTAGGGCGCTCGTGGCTTGCGATGCTCTGGGCCATCTGAAAGTAGGAAACCCCGTCCCAGCCTTGGCCATCGTGGTAGGTCAGCGGTTTCTGGAAGGCGAGGCAGAGCGCGGCCACCAGCACAAACAGCATCGCCACCAGCCCCCACTCGGTTTTCTTCATCACAGCTTAGTTTTCGGTCGTTTCCGTAAGATTCCTGTAAACTGTTCTCAATAGACTTGGTACATCGTTATTGTAGGAGAGTGCTGATGAGTGAGCGAACAGAGTTCGAACTGGTGTCTTATTTGAAAGCGCTGGTGGATTGCAGTTTGGAGCTGGGAACGACGGAGACACATGTACTGGCGGGAGCCCTGTATCTGAGTAATGAGACCGTGAATACGTACTGGAAGCGGATCAAGGAAACGCTGGGAATCCAGAAGCGCCACGAGGCAGTTCGTCTGGCGCGTGAGGGACGTATCATGAGTAGGGGATGCTCACAGAGTAGGCTTTCCCTACCTGACCAGCCGATTGAAAAGAGTCCGAGGATCTGTTTCATCGTTAGGAAAAAAATTACTTTGTCGCGAGTTCCTAAATTGGAAGATTGGGAATTGCTTAAAAAGCATATTGGCAAGCACTGAAATGTCCCACTTTTTGGGACTTGTTGGCTATTTCAGTTCGAGATATAGTCTTGGCATAAATATCATAAAACGCCTGAAATCTGAAATTTCTGAAATTTAGGAGTGTCCCTAATGAGATTGTACAATGCAGCTCTTATCGCAACTTTACTAGTACCAAGCAGTATCGCTTTTTCTCAAGGCCCTCCTAACGGTGGTGGATACGGTGGCCCTCCTGGTGGCGGTGGATACCCAGGTGGAGGTAGTGGGTGGACAACAACACTGACTCCTAATGGTATTGTTACTTGGGATCTTACCTCAGTGACACCTGGAAAGTCAGGATCAGGTTCTCGTCCGTGGTCATTCATGTATGGTGGTGCGATATCATCTTATATAAAGAGTATATTTGGCCCTGAAGAGAGTTCAATGTCGGTCACAAGTAGTGGTGAATTCCTGGTGCAAATGGCATGGGCAGGATCGATACTCAATCGTCCTCTTACTCTTCACGTATTGGAAAATGTTGGTGCGTCATACTCAGCAGTTGGGAAATATGGCTTGCCTGGTAGTGGCAGTGCATCAAATGGATTTAGTCCATTAGTTGGAAATACGAGTCAAGGTAAACGACTCCGTCAATTTGCTGTCCCACCAAGTGGTATTGTCAATTTTTCATCGGGAGCCTTATCCGCTAATGCATCGGCATCAACGGGGCCTTCAGGAAATGCTATCTTTATTGGTCAGCTTTCAGCTGCAACATCTTATCAAGTCAGTCCAGACACGCGTGGAGTAACCATTTTTAATCCTGATATTGAGGTAGATGGACAAAACTGGGGTAAAGATGAAAATGGACAGCGCATCCTAAATCTTAGGAATTCTGATGGTTCCATAGTTGTTGATTCAGCAGTTCCTTATGGGATAGTTAGCGTCAGTGGTGGCGGTTACCACCCCATTTTGGGTAATACTGGCTGGCATATCTATACAAATTATCAGGCATCAACTACCGGATTTGAAACAGGTCTTTTTGCACCGATTCAGACTAATTGGACTATGAGTGGGGAAGGTTCAATTATTGAAAGTAGTCAGTTAGCTCTAAGTCAGAACAAACAGGTCGGGCAAGCCTTCATTACCCCGAATCCATGGCCAAAAGGAAAAACAACAACAGTTAAGATTACCGTAGAAGATAAGCGCCCAAGTATGGAAGCAACGGCAGAAAACACATATACTGTCCGGTGGCATGCCCCCTGGGAAAATTGGCATCCAGTTGGCCCAACAAAGAATGTAAGGCGAACGATCCCTACACGAATGCTATCATCTCCCGTGGGAAATGGTAGCGTTCAGGTTGAGTGGTTTTCAGAAGATGCTAATATTATTGCAACAACAATTTGGGAAATTGCAGCTCTTATTCTTGGAGGTAGCGGCGACTTCGCGACTGCTTGGGCAGGTGAGTCTATACCTAAAGGAGTTCCCGGTTCAGCAAGTTCTCTCCTTGGTTACGCTGGTAAACTTTTGGAAGACTGTACCCCAAAGCCTGAGCAAGGCTTTGCTAGTGTACACGATATGTTTTTCTATGAAGATTCTTTGCCGTCATCTGGTAGAACTCAAGCAGTTTATGATGATGGAAGATATAAATTAGAAAGTATTGATCTTAGAATTAGATATGCATTAACACCACATCGGGGAGATGCTTGGACTGCTGATGGCTATCAAGGCGAAGCAATGAATACTCTTGCTGTAAAAATACCTGGTACTCCAGCATTTCGTGGTACGTTTACGATATTTCCCCAATAAATATAAAATGAAACTTTTTCTTACTGTATTTGTCACTATACTGCTTAGTAGTATGGTGGCGGCACAAAAAAATGTTATTTATTCTAAATCACAACTAGAATCTATTATGCCTCCCTTGCCAAAGTGGTCAGGAAATGATTTTTCTTGGATAAATAAAAGTTGGATTTTAGATAAAGATTATAAAAAAATAGATTCAGATATTTCAATTATTAACGCTGTTAAATATGTTGAAAATTCTTTAATAAAAGGGACGAATCCCAAAAATATTAGAATTTTATTTGATGCAAAATTAAAATCAAATCCGAATGATTCTGGTAATCGTGTTGGGTGGGCATATGCAACCTTTTTTGAACGATACTCAAAAGATTCAGAGTATTCACAAGATGAACGGGATATCCGAATTGCCAAAGCAGATTGGCTTTTATACCAGCTTCCTAAAACATCAGTCTGTGAATTATACAAGGTTCGTTTTCTGATTTCTGCGGAAAGACTGAGCTTTGATGGTAATCCTCTTAAAACTGCAGGGTTGAGGCTGCGCAAAAAATATCCAAATGACAAATACATATTATTAAAATATGGATATATTCTCGCTTCACTTAGCACATCTCTAAATGAAACACAGGAATCTCTAAAAATTAGCGACACGTTGATTTCTTATGGTTTTTTTCCTGATATGTGTTACTCATCTAAAGGAATGGCTCATTGGCGTTGGATCATATCAGAAAAGAGCAGTGACAGGGCTAAGAAAGCTATTGAAAATTATAAATTATCTTATAATATATCTATCTCTGATCGTAGACGTGAAAATTGCTTGCAGGCAATTGAACGAATAAAATGGGCTTGCAGTAATAAAGGCATTAAATTTGAGTAAATGACGCTGTTTGGGACAGGTGAGTAATAGTAGTCCAATATTCTATGCTAGAGGTGCTTGTTAGTCTCCCAAAGTAAAGGCTTATACAAAGGTGGTCAGTCCTTCCCCCACGAGTACCGTGAAGCAGGTATAATAGCGGCATGATCTCACCGGAAATGATCCGCCACGCCTACGAGAGCTGTGTGCGGGAGAGAGTGCGGCGGACGCCGCTTTATACCTCGGGGGCGGTTTCGGCGCAGACGGGCTGCGTGGGGCTGCACCTAAAGATGGAGAACTTGCAGGCGACAGGCTCGTTTAAGATTCGTGGGGCGACCTGGCGGATTGCGACCATGACCGACGAGGAAAAGGCGCGGGGGGTGATCGCGGCATCGGCAGGGAATCATGCACAGGGTGTGGCGCTGGCGGCGCGGATGGCGGATATTGCGGCGACGATCTTCATGCCGGAGCGGGCGAGCATTGCCAAGGTGAAAGCCACCGAAGGCTACGGCGCGACCGTGGTGCTGGAGGGGGCGAACTTCGACGAGGCTGTGGCAGCGGCGAAGGCGAGAGCTGCTGAAACAGGCGCAGTCTTTATCTCGGCCTACGACGACGATGACATTATCACGGGCCAAGGCTCGCTGGGGCTGGAGCTTCTCGATGAGCTGCCCGAGCTAGACACGGTGATCATTCCCATCGGCGGCGGCGGGCTCTTCTCCGGCGTGGCACGGGCGGTGAAGGCCGCGCGGCCCAGCTGCCGCATTATTGGGGTGCAGGCATCCGGGGCCAACGCGGCGGCGCAGTCGTTTCACGCGGGCAAGCTCCTGCCGCGCCTGACCCCGTGCGACACCATCGCCGATGGGATTGCGATCAAGGCCCCGAGCGAGCGCACGTTTGAGTACATCCAGGCCCTCGCCGATGATGTCGTGACCGTCAGTGACGAGCGCATCGCCGAGGCGATCTTGCTGCTCCTCACCCGCATGAAAGTGCTCGTGGAGCCCTCCGGCGCGGCGGGGCTGGCGGCGCTGCTCGCCCACCCGAATCTGGGCGTAGGGCAGACAGCGTGCATTCTCTGCGGCGGCAATATTGACCTCAAGCTCCTCTCCGATCTGATCGAGCGCGGGATGATTCGCACCAGCCGCTACTTCCACTTCTTCACCTCCTGCCCCGACCGGCCGGGCGGGCTTGCGGCGCTTCTCGACACGATCGCCAAGGCAGGCGGCAACGTCATGGAAGTCACCCACAACCGCATCAGTGCCGAGATTCCTTATGGTCGCACCGGAGTCGAGATGCTCATTGAAGTGCGCGGCGAGGAGCATATCGCACGCATTGAGGAGCGCCTCCACGCTGGTGGCTACCCCGTCCGGCGGCTAGACTGAAAGACCTCGCGCCTGGGGCACCCCCTGAGCCAAGTGCAAAAACTGCAACAACACCTTGCACCTGCCTGGATAGTCTGTTAAAATCTATCGAGAAACTCAAGAGCATCTCCGAAGTAGAGCTCGATAGATTTTACTGATGGCAAAGCGCAGCTCACTGATGGCAAGGCGCAGATCACCATGAAGGTCACACCCAAGGTGATCAAGGGATAAGCCGCGGTATTGGTGAATGATTCCGTAGCAAAGTCCTCGGGCTAAAAGTAACAAAGACAACGAAGACAGAGATAAACCTAAAAAATAGGTGTTAGCTTCTGTGAATGAGTGGGAAAGTGAGTTATATGAAAAGAAAAGCATTTGCATTGACCGCTTTAGTGATAGGGAGTCAAGCCTCCCTTTGGGCACAAGACCGGATTGTCCAGAAGGAATTGGGGCAGATAAAAGAGGGGGGAATTCTCTTTAACCCCCGAAAAGCCGTCGCATTGCCCACAACTCCCCTCGCCAACCCTAACTTTGAGCAGGGACAAGCGGGTTGGATGGGAACGGTGACGCGCTACACGCCCCCTGCTTCGTCTGCAACGCAAGAGCCTCGTCCATTGGCGGCGACCTTGGCGGGGTTGCAACAGATCGGGGGGGATTACTGGCAACAACCTCCCCTGCCTGCCCCCTCTGCTCCCTCCACCACACTTCTCTTGCCTGTGCAAGGTCAGTGGTGTGGTTTGGGAACACTGCAGTCGTCGGTCTTTACGCTACTGCCTGTGGGGGAGACGATCATGGGCGATCCGCTGGGTATCGCCCCCAAAACGGTGGCAACGCCAACACCTGCCGCTCCCCCTACTCCGCTCTACTTGCAGTTTATCTTAGGAGATGGCAATGTTGAACTCTTTCTCTACCCGCGTACGGCTGCACAAAAAGCCTGGGTGGAGAGCCAGACGATCTTTGATATTGGCGGTACGATCATTCTCAATGGACAAGTGATTCGGGATAAACCCAAGCAGGTGCCGGCGTGGAAGTTGTTGCCCGATGGCTCGTATCAACTCGTTGGCACGGGCTCGGGGGTAAAAGACGGCGTGACGTACTTTACCGGCACGAAGGTCACCAATAGCGGCTCGTTTCGGCGTATCGTGCTCGATGTCTCCGCGATGCGTGGGATGAACGCGGTGATTAAGTCCAACGGTTTTGTCGATGACTTCCAACTGACAACAACTATCACGCCTCTGCCAGTGCCATCCGTACCCACCGCCCCGCCTCCGCCGCCTGTCTGGGGCTTCGCCGACACGCACACGCACCCCGCCGCGCACCTTGGGTTTGGTGGGCAGCTCTACTTTGGGTCGCCCGACGGCTCTATGGAAGATTGCAAAGACGCACATGGATTTAAGGGAACCGGTGTGGCAGAGAAACAACTTCCTGTCTTGGCTGCGCAGGTCTATGTAACGCAGATACTCGCCCTTTTCAACGGGGCCGGCATATTACCGAATCTTGTCGTCAATGCGCTCTCTGCTAAAAGTGTCGAGAAGAAAGACGCGGAGGCGATTCGATCCGCGTTAGGGGCAGCGGTGGACTCGCTGGGAGCGATCGATGATGCGACGATTAGTAAGCTAGCGACGATGGCAACTAGTGGTCCGCATGCGACAGAAGGGCTCAGCCAAGGAGCCAAAGGATGGTGGAAGCACGACGATAAAATCCACCATCACATGCGCGACGAATCCATGCGCCGGGCGTGGCAGGGTGGCTTGCGCCTGATGGTCGCTCACGCGGTCAACAACGAGCTGCTTGGCAATATGAACCCCAAGCCTGGCATGCCCCTCGACGACAAGGCGATTATCGACAATCAAATCGCCTACATCAAACAAATGGCCGTGCGAAACAGCGCGTGGATGGAGATCGCCTACACCCCCGCCGATGCCCGCCGTATTATTGGGCAAAACAAACTCGCCGTCGTCTTGGGTGTTGAGGTGGACAGCATTGGTAACTGGGGAACGGAGAGGGATTGTACAGACGCACAAGTGGAGCAAGAACTCGCCCGCCTACGTGGCATGGGGGTGCGACACTTGTTTCCGGTACACTTGATGGACAGCCCATTTGCCGGAGCAGCTCTCTACGGCGACTTATTCCTGCTCAATCAGCGCACAAAACGCGGCGTGATGCATGATATTATCCAATCTTCACCCGATATTGAGTATAAAGCGTTTGAGAGCATCTATGAGATGTTCCCTAAAGGAGTGCTTAATTTCGCTGCGGATAAACTCGATGCAAATAAACGCTCAAGTGTCCAGCTGATTGGGGGAATGCAGGTTCCTTTCGCGGGAATCGCACGCGATCTGGAGAGAAGTCGCCCCAGTTTGACCAATATGACGGGGGTAGCCAACAACCTTGGTATCACGGGGCGTGGCAACTTCATGGTCAATAAGATAATGGACATGGGGATGATCATTGACATAGATCATGCGAGCGCCAAAGCCTCAGAGGCAATGCTGAGTCTCGCTTCGGCTCGTGCCCGTAACGGGGTCACGGGCTATCCGCTTGCCTCGGGTCACTCGTGGTTTCGAGAGCTGGCACTCAACCGCTCGGAGACAAGTGATCACCATAAACTCGGGTCAGAGGCAGAGAAACCACGGGCCTATGTTGAGCGTATCCGCGACTTGGGAGGGCTTGTCGCGCCGATTACGGGTGGGAAAGATACCAAGAACGACGGTAACTTGGTCGCGAACGACGCGGCGGGGACGTCGAAATCATGGGCACAGTCCTATCTCTACGCCACACGTGTCATGGGAGGAAAGGGCGTCGCGCTGGGAACGGATATGGCGATGAACGGCGCGCTTGGGCCGCGCTTTGGCCCCCGTAGTATCCCCGGCATGGGAGAAGATTTGATACGGGCACAACGCTTAGGACAGGGCGATCCTCTGAAAGCGCGACGCTTGCAACAGGGCCAGCAAAACAACGCCGTCTCGTACAACGCGCCAATCACTGGCTGGCACGCGTGGAAGTGGACGGGAGACGGCTGGAGCGAGGCGGAGCAAGATGCACTAACGGCATTGCTACTGGCGCAAAAGGGACCCGCCAATCTTCCCAGTGTCGAGGCGGAGATAAAGCCGGTGCGTGGGATTATCCAAGAGGGTATCGGTGACGTGCTCAACGCGGTGACGCTCGATGGAGGACGCAAGCGTATCCTCAACATGGCTCTCGGATTCCGTGCAAACACACTGTCTAGCCCCGGTATTGATATCTTCAAGGGCCCAGATGTACAAGCCGCTGTCTTTAGTGCCAAGCAGTGGGTAGAGAAGAACAACAACCAATTCCCCGACCCGAACACCACGTGGCAATCGTTCCGTACTGCCTATAAAGCCAAGTTCACCTTTCCGCTTGTCTGGCTCGATGGTGTGGACGACGACGCGTTCCGTGAGAACTTCAACGCCGCCGCCGTCGCCTACGCAACGATGCGCCGCCTTGGTGTAAATAACAACGCGCCGCTCACCCGAAGCGTGATTGGTGGACGGGAGTTTGACTACAACCTAGATGGGCTCGCGCACTTTGGGATGCTCCCCGACTTCTTGCAAGACCTAAAGAACACCGGAGTCAACGCCCAAGCGATGGCGCCACTCTTCCGCTCGGCAGAAGATTATATTCGTATGTGGGAGAAGTGTGACAAGATGAAGATTCAATAAAGAAGGCATACGAAGTCGCCTTCATACATCTGCGGGCCTATAAAAGACCCCGCTCTCTGTTCAGGGAGAGAAAAGATGAAAGCAAGATTGGCAGCGAACCTGCTCTTGGACAAGTGGTGGGACTGGCATCACAACGTCTTGTCGCGCTACCCCGTGCGACGGTTGGACTGAGCCTACGGACAGCCAGGCGGTGGATGCGGTCTTTGTGCTCCAGAAGAAGCGTGGGGTCGGGCGTGAGCATGGCTATCAGAGAGTTAGTGGGCAATCTGATCGCTTTTGTTGTCCACGCCCGACGTTATTTCCCCAAGATCCGAATCTGGGTCGAGAGGGTGAAGGGCTGGCCGTCCAGATCAAACGTCGCTTCCCCGTAAGCAGCACCGAAGCCGCGACGAGGCGTGGGCTGCCACGCCTCGAAGCCGTGGGAGCTTGTGGGAAGCTCGGTGAACGACCATTTTTGGTCGCGGAAGTCCGTGGTGGGGCCAAGGCAACGAAAAAGTCGCGCCGCACGGATCGGGGCGGTGCTGGTAAAGCGCAGGCGTGCCCCGTTGTCCTCGGCGCTCCAGCTCCAGGTGAGCTTCGGCAGCGGCTTGCGGGACGCTAAAGAGCGGGTGAAGGCGGCTAGTGTGGACATCACGCGCCCTCGGTCTTCCAGGCCGTGACCGGAGTTAGGCGCATAGAGCACCCACTTGGGGCCCAGCAGGCCGTCCCAGTAGAGATTCAGCGCGTCCTGCGCCCAGTACCGATCATTGGTGCCCAGCTGGAGCAGCTTGGGCAAGGTCAGGCGCTCGCGGTAGGAATAGGGGTCTTCCAGATCCATTAGGCGCTTGCCAGGCGGCGTGAGTAAGAGCTTATCGAAGCCTGTGCGGACGTAGTCCTCGATCTCCTCGCTGGGCTTCCCTCCAAGCATCTCAAGCTGATGAGGAATCTGCTCAGCCACTTTGAGCACATCAATCACCTGCGGCGCGATCCCGACCACGCGCTTATCACCGCTCGCCCCCACCAGCCACGTCGTCCAGCCGCGCTTGCTCGCTCCAAAGACCATGAAGCGCTGGAGCTTGTTTTTGCTATGCTGCTGGAGCGCGTCCATTGTCTTGAGCACCGCCTTGGCCATCGGAAAGTGCAGCGGCCAGCTCTCGTCGTTTGTCTCTAAGTACTTCTGCCACGTGTAGGCGATGAGCGCATCTTCGGTGAGCCCCCCATAGAGCGGCTGCATCGGGTTGTTGAACATTGTCGCCACGGTGCACCCCGAGTCGCGAGCAAGCTGGATACTCATGGCTTCGTCGCGCTCGCCTCCATTGCCGCCGGTGTTGCGCACCACGCAGAAGTCCGGGTAGCGCGGCTTGTCGGGGCGACAGACCTGCACGCGGTGCTCCCAGACATTGCCCTGCCAGGTCTGCGACGTCAGGCGAAGCTCCTCAATCAGCAGCTCCCCGACCCGCTTCTCGCTCTTTTTCTCCCAGCGAAACGCAGGCTCCGGGCGGGCTAGGTAGGCATCCAGGCCATTAAAAACAGAAGACACAGACAGCAATGTTGGTTTCATACCGAGATTATAGCTTGGATTTGTGGCTCGATGGGGCGCTTGGGGTTAATTTTATCGAGCTGATAGTGGGTGACAAGCGTGATCGTCTCGCCGCGCTTGAGGGTTTTGAGGGGCGATGTCAGCTCTAGCTCGGTGTAGGAGGTCATCCCATTTTGCGCAAACCAGGGATCATCGGCGTTGCAGTAGATCTGTGCCTGATCCGTTGGGGGCGCGTAGGCCAGCCCCGCATTGTCTGGGGCGGGGAGGCGGCGAACACTAAAAAGTAGCTCGTCTTGAACTGAGGCCAGCATATCGGCGTCGTAGAAGGCTTTGGTGGAGTTCTTGGGGTCGCGGGTGTGGGTAATCAGCGGGCCGCTGCCTTTGCGTGTCCAGAACTGCGGCGCGGTGGGAACTTGCGTGACCGCCCAGGCTCCCATGGGAAACGCTGCGCCGTCGCGCTCTTTGCGAAGTGCGCTGGTCAGAGTGATGTGCGCTGACTTTGGGGCAAGCTGGATCGTGCGCAGGCAGCGCAGGCCCCAGCCGATCACGGGGCCACTGGTGAGCCGAACGGTGTGCGTATCCAAAATATCGGCCTGGTGCGGCGCCTGATCCAGCGCAGCAGGCGGGGGCCAAGCGTTGGGCATCCGGTTGGGCCAGTCGTCCTGCGGCCAGACCCAGACCTTATCGCCGCCCGTGTTGGCCCAGTCTCCGAGTTTAATAGGCTTGCCCGCGACCGCCTTGTTCTCCCAGAGCACGTTTGGCCCACCCACAAAGCCATAGCGCATTATCCGCCCCCCCACCGACGGCACGATAACCAGCTCAACAATCCCATTGCTCAGGCGCAGGGCATCCTGCCAGCCGTTGTAGGTGATGCTCGCTACCATTACTTCAGTCCCGTGAGGGCGATGCCTTTGACGAAGTAGCGCTGGGCGACGAAGAAGAGGATGATCGTGGGCAAGATATGGATCAGCGAGGCGGCCATGAGGAGCTCTAGCTGGGTGCCATAGCTGTCCTGGAAGAGGCGCAGACCGATCGAGACGGTGTACTTCTCCATGGAGTTGAGGTAGATCAGCGGCCCCATGAACTCGTCCCAGTGGCTCACAAACGAGAAGAGCGTCGTGGTGATCAGCGCGGGGCGGGCGAGCGGCAGCAGCACCTTCCACCAGATCACCAGCGGGTTTGCGCCATCAATCATCGCGGCTTCGTCGAGCTCACGGGGGATGGTGAGGAAGAACTGACGGAGCAAGAAGATCGTAAACGCCCCGCCGCCGAAGAACGAGGGGACGATGAGAGGCGCAAACGTATCTATCAGCCCGAGCTGTCGCCAGAGCAGGAAGACCGGGATCATGGTCACTTGCGAGGGCAGCATCATGGTCGAGAGCATCAGATAAAAGAGCGCGTTCTTGCCCTTGAACTTGAAGCGTGCAAAGCCATAGGCCACCAGCGACGCGGAGAAAATCTGCCCGAACGTGGCGAAGATGGTGATTGTGATCGTGTTGACAACAAACGTCGGGAAGGGTAGCTCCGTCCAAGCACGCTTGAAGTTATCGAGCTGAATGGGATTGGGAATCCACTGCGGCGGCACGGCAAAGACCTGCTCATTGGTCTTGAGCGCTGTAGAGACCGTCCACAGAAACGGGATGGAGAAAAGCACCCCACCAAAGATCAGCATTGCAAAAACGCCAATACGCTGGATCATTCTTTGTCGCCTCCTTCGTAGTACACCCACTTTGAGGCGTTTTTGAACTGGATGATCGTAAAGCCCAGCAGAATGATAAAGAGAATCCAGGCCATCGCGCTGGCCTTGCCGAGCTTGAACTCACGAAACGCATTGTTGTAGAGATAGAGCACGTACATCAGCGTCGAGTCGTTGGGGCCGCCGCCTGTCATGATATAGGCCGAGGTGAAGACCTGGAACGAGCCAATAATGCCTAGAATAAGGTTAAAGAAGATCGTCGGGGAGAGCATGGGCAGCGTGATATGCCGAAAACACGTCCAGCCTTTTGCGCCGTCGAGCTGCGCTGCCTCGTAGAGCTCGTCGGAGATTCCCTGAAGCCCCGCCAGAAAGATCAGCATGCGCCCGCCGCCGATTCCCCACAGGCTCATGATGATCAGCGATGTCAGCGCGGTCTTCGGATCTTGTAGCCACTTGGGACCTTGAATCCCGAGCTTGGAGAGCGCAAAGTTCAGAATTCCCGCATCGGGGTGAAAGACCCAGGCCCAGACCAAGCTCGATGCCACGGCGGGCACTAGCGACGGCAGATAGAACAGCGTGCGAAAAATCGGGATCGCTTTCACTTTTTGGTTGAGCAAGACCGCGATGAGCAGCGAGCCCGTGAGCCCCAGTGGCACGGCGAACAAAACATAGATCGCCGTGTTGCCCAGCGACTTCCAGAAGCGCGGCTCGTGGAGTAAGACATCGTAGTTTTTTGCCCCCACAAAGCTCAGCGTGTGCAGATCGTACTTGCAGAACGACAGATAGAGCGAGGCGAGCATCGGCCCTGCGGTGAAGATCAAGAAGCCCAGGAGCCAGGGCGAGATGAGCGCCAGGCCCCAGCGGCTACTGGTTCGTTCGGACATACGCTAAAAACCCTCCTCGCCTGAGAGCAAGGCGTTGATTTTATCGGTGGCATTGCGGCTGGCCTGCGGTGCGGTGATCCCGCCGACATTGAAGAGGCTATCGGTGGCGGAGTTGAACTCTCGCGACCACTCTTGGTAGCGGGCATCAATGGGCAGTGTCCGGCCCCGGCGTACGGTCTCTAAAAAAACATCGTTGTGAAACGGGGGCTTATCGCTTTTGAGATACTCGGGGTGCTGCTGAACCGAGAGCCGCGTGGGGACGCAGCGCCGGAACTTGGCCCCCAGAAGCAGCTCCGCCTCGGGGCCGGTCATGTACTTCACAAACTCCCAGGCCAGCTCCGGATGCTCCGAGTGCTGGTTGACAACGAGCTGGTTGCCTTTAAGAACCGTGGCATCTCCTGCGGGGCCCGTCGGAACGGGCGTGATGTCCCAGTCAAATTTTTTGATGTTCTTGCGAAAGCGTGGCGTCTCCCCCGCCCAGCCCCAGTGCATCGCGATCTTGCCGGACTCAAAGGTGAACGCGGAGAGCGCCGCATCGGCGGGCGTCGGGGCGCAGTGGTGCTTCCAGCGCAGGTCGGTCATGTCCTGCATTCCCTCGATAGCGTGCGGGTCATCGGCGAGGGTGAACTTTGTGAGATCTTTGTTCATCACGTCTCCGCCCCGGTTCCAGAGCACCGAGGCCCACTGAGGAAACGTCGGAAAGGTCGTGCCAAACTGCAGGGTACGCTCTCCCTGGCGCTTGGTCAGCGCATTGGCCGCCGTGAGGAACGCGTCCCAGTCCCATTTCTTTGCCTGAGAGAGCTCATACGGATCGGCGAGCCCCGCCTCTTGGAACAGCGTTTTGTTGTAGTAGAGCTGGACACCGCCAAAGAGTACATTCAGCGCGTGGAGCTTGTCTTTATAGCGACACTCCTCCAGCGCTGTGGGAACGAAGTCCTCGACAAATCCCTTGGGCTCGGCGGCGATCAGCGGCTCTAAGTCCAGAAAGTAGTCTTTTTTGACAAGCGCGGGAAACATGTAGTGGTCCACACGCATCACATCGGGAGCCGTGCGCGAGGCCAGCATGAGCTGGAGCTTATCGGGGTACGACGAGCCGGGCACCATAAAGAGATGCACTCGGAGTTTGGGGTTTTTCTTCTCGAACTCATCGGCGATCTCACGCTCCACTTGAAGCTGCTCTGGGTTTCCCCAAGCCATGTAGCGGATCGTGATCTTGCCCGCCGCATCTCGAGTGGAAGGTAGGCAACCGGTGAGCAAGCCACCAAGAGAGAGCCAGAGTAGGCGTCGTCGCGTCATCATTTTAAGTTTCAAAAACCGGTTTTCGAGGTATTGTACCACCGCGATATTTTCTCTTCCTTATTCGCCAGAGGAGACAAACCTTCCTTCGATAGGGTATGATGAGGCGGCCTCAGCGAGCTTGGTGGCACGGTTTGATCTAGAGAATAAAGAGTTATGGCTGACGAAAAACGCGAACAGACACCGCAGGAAAAGGCGGACGCCGCCAAGGCAGTGGCGGATCAGGACAAGGCAGCAGCGGCGGGAGTCGAGCTGGTGAACCTGGTGGTAGATGGAGCACCCGTGGCGGTGCCCAAGGGAACTCTGGTGATCGAGGCGGCATTTCGGGCCGGGAGCGATGTGCCGTACTTCTGCTACCACCCGCGCCTCACCAGTGTCGGGGCATGCCGTATGTGTTTGGCCTCGGTCGAGCTGGAGATGTTCGGACAGCGCCGCGCCAGCATCATGGCCACCTGTACGATTCCCTGCTCCGAGGGCATGGTGGTCAAGACCCAGACCCCTGAGGTGAAGAAGGCCCAGAACGGGATTCTGGAGCTGCTTCTTGCCAACCATCCGCTCGACTGTCCTATCTGCGATAGAGGCGGCGAGTGCCCGCTGCAGAACATGACCATCACCTACGGCCCGCCTACCAGCCGCTTTACGGAAGAGAAGCGCCACTACCCTAAAGCCAAAGTGATCTCAGATTATGTCGTGCTGGATCGCGAGCGCTGCATCACGTGCATGCGCTGCACCCGCTTCGCCGACGAGATCGCGGGCGATGGCAAGCTGGATCTGATCAATCGTGGTGCCCAGACCGAGATCGGGCCATTTATGGGGGCGAGCTTCGACTCCAACTTCTCGGGCAACACCATTGAGATCTGTCCTGTGGGAGCGCTCACCAGCCGCCAGTTTCGGTTTAAGGGTCGCCCCTGGGAAGTCAAGTCCGTGGACTCGGTCTGCTCCAAGTGTGGCAATGGCTGCAATATCGCCGTGGGCCATCGCTTGGGAGAGCTTGTCCGAATCAACGGGCGCATCAACGAAGAGATCAACGAGGAGTGGACGTGTGACCGCGGTAAGTTCGGCCATGAGTATGTCAATAGCGAGACGAGACTGACCACGCCTCTGATCCGCGATCTCGACGGCAAGCTCCAGCCTGCCAGCTGGGATGCGGCACTCACCAAGATTATCGAGGCGCTCAAGCACTACAAGCCCGAGCAGATCGGTGGCATCGGCTCGACGCGTGCGACACTTGAGGACAACTATCTCTTTGCCAAGCTGCTAAAGAGTGTGGTGGGAACGGCAAATGTAGATCATCAGATGCATCCCTATCCGCTGATTCCTATGCAGACAAGCATTGCCGAGATCGAGAACGCCAAGAAGATTGTCTCCGTGGGCATGAAGCTCGAAGACGACCAGCCGATTGTCTATCTGCGGGTGCATAAAGCGAGAAGCAAGAAAGGCGCGAGCTGGGTTCAGGCCGCCACGGTTGCAGACGCTCTCTCGCACCTAGACGCCGACACCGTTGCGCTGCTTCCCCACACCCTAAGCAAGGCCGACTACGCTGCTGTGGCTGCGACGGGCGCAAAAGTCAATCTCCTCCTGCCCGACTGCAACTCGTGGGGGGCCAAGAAAGCGGGCGTGGATGGTGGCGAGATGGCACAGATTCTCTCAGGCGACCTCAAGATGCTCTACATCATGGGCTCCGACCCCGTTGTGCGGTATCATGACCCGGCAAAAGCCCGAGAGGCAGTCACAAAAGCGGAGTTTGTGGTGGTGCAGGAGCTTTTCCTCACCGAGACCGCAACGCTCGCTGATGTCGTGCTTCCCGCAGTAAGTTTTGCCGAGAAAGACGGCACCTTCGTCAATATCGAGGGCCGCGAGCAGAAGATCAAGCAGGCAATCGCACCCCGCGGCGACTCGCGCCCGGACTGGCGCATCCTTGCCGATCTGCTGGCTCGCCTTGGAAAGCCCCTGCCGTACTTCTCGGCACGCGACATCTACCGTGAGTGGGAAAAGGCGCAAGGATAGTCAGGGACTATGGATATCTGGCAGCAATTATTCGTCCTGCCGGGCGATAAGATTGAGTGGTGGGCCGAAGTGGTTCGCTCTGTTCTACGGCTAGTGATCGCGCTCGTCGGAGGGCTCGGGTCGGTTCCGATTCTCGTCTGGCTGGAGCGACGGCTTCTGGGCTGGTACCAGGGGCGTCAGGGGCCAAACCGTGTGGGGCCGCTGGGACTCCTGCAACCCCTCGCCGATGCGCTCAAACTCATCACCAAAGAGGACATCACGCCCACCAACGTGGACAAGATTCTTTACTACATGGCTCCAGGTGTGGCACTTGCCCCCGTGATCATGTCGTTGACCGTGCTGCCTTGGAGTGGCTCGCGGGACTGGGGCTCGGTCGCGCCCCGGCTGGATGCAGGAGGAATTCTGCTTCTCTTAGCCGTTGCCTCTATTGAGGTCTATGGTGTGATTCTGGCGGGCTGGTCGTCGAACAATAAATACTCGCTTCTAGGGAGCCTGCGCGCCGCCTCACAAGTCATCTCCTACGAGCTTGGGATGGGCCTCTCGATTATCGCTGTCTTGCTCATGGCGGGGCAGGTCAATACGATTGGAATTGTCCAGCACCAGGGCGTCTTTGAGCTTGGCCCTGATGGCGTAAACGGCTACCGCATCGGTGAGTCCGCCTATACTTGGGCTCCACAGGCCGTCACTTCCGGCTTCTGGAACTGGCACTTTCTGGCCTTCTTTCCACTGGGCCTGATTGCCTGTGGTATCTACTTAGTTTCCATGCTGGCGGAGACCAACCGCGCCCCGTTTGATCTTCCCGAGGCCGAGACTGAGCTTGTGGCGGGCTTCCACACCGAGTACAGCTCGTTTAAGTTCGCGATGTTTTTCATGGGCGAGTACGCCAACATGGGAATCGTCTCCGCGATTGCGATTGTGCTCTTCTTTGGTGGCTACCTGGCGCCGTGGGGGCCACTGGGGCATCTTCCGCGCTCTGTCTTTGGGCTACCCGTCTGGGATGTCCTGCCACCGTGGCTGGTGGATCTGAGCAATACCGGCATCGGGATCCTGTGGCTGGTGATCAAGTGGTTTACCCTGATCGGCTTCTTCATCACGGTGCGCGCGACGCTTCCTCGGCTGCGCTATGACATGCTGATGAAGCTGGGCTGGAAGGGCATTATCCCGATTGGCCTTGTCAATCTCTTGCTGATCGCGCTCTCAATGGCGCTCCAGCAGACAAAGCTGGCTTGGTTTGGTCACTTTGTGGCCCTCGTGCCGGGTGTGCTACTTCTTGGAGCCCTCTTCCTCTGGAAAAAATCCAGCTACGAAGCCGTCGAAAAAGAAGCAAAGACCACCGCACTCGTGCCCGCTGGTGAGAGCTCCGCAACGCCACGCCTACCGATCCGCCGTGAGCCAGTTACCGTTAAAATGGCCCCAAGAGTGAGCGAGGACTAGAAAAAATGTCAGATTTTTGGGCAGATGTCAAACAGATGGCAACCGAGGTGGTCGCGCCTTTTAAGGGGCTGGTGACCGTTGGTAGCAAGCTGACAGAGAAGAAGACAACTATCGCCTACCCGGAGTTTCGCCGGCCGATGGGCGTACGTGCGCGCTGGCGGCATGTTCTGAATCGCTACGACAATGGGATGGAAAAATGCATTGGCTGCTCGCTCTGTGCGGGGGCGTGCCCGGCCAATGCGATCTTAGTGGTGGCAGCGGAGAATAAAGACGATGCCCGCTACTCCCCTGGCGAGCGCTACGCCAGCCGCTACGAGATCAATATGCTGCGCTGCATCTACTGCGGCTTCTGCCAGGAGTCCTGCCCAACGGGCGCGATTGAGCTTAAAGATATCTACGAGCTCGCCGAGGACAGCCGCAAGAAGCTGGTCTACACCAAGGAGATGCTGCTGGTTCCCGATCCCAACCGGGAGAGAGTAGACTAGATGATTCTCTTTCTGATTATCGCCGCGATTGCGCTGGCCACGGCGCTGCTCGTCGTGCTGAATCCCAACCCGGTGCGCTCAGCGCTGTTTCTGGTAGTGAACCTATTCTGCGTGGCGGGATTGTACTTGCTGCTCAATGCCTACTTCCTCTCTGCGGTTCAGGTGATTGTTTATACCGGCGCGATCATGGTCTTATTCCTGTTTGTGATCATGCTCTTGAACCTAGGGACACCGGATCGCTCGCTGAATAAGCTGAAAGCACAGGCTCCGATTGCAGTGCTAGGGGGGCTTGTCTTGGCCGGGACGTTGGTCTGGGCGGTGACAAAGGGAACTCCCCCGATTGCACTGCCGACGGAGCCGATGGTGGGCTTGGATACGCTAGGCTCGCCGCAGGGGATCGGCAAGACACTCTACGATCCCAAGAAGCCCTGGCTCTTTCCCTTCGAGGTCACGAGTATTCTACTGCTCATCGCGGTGATTGGCTCCGTGGTACTGGCACGTCGAAGCTACGGCGAGGAGGCAAGTAAATCATGAGTATGGCCGACGTTCCTCTCTCTTGGTATCTAATTCTCTCTGCGCTGCTCTTCACGACGGGCGTGGTCGGGGTGCTGGTCAAGCGTAACCCGATTGTTATTTTTATGTGTGTCGAGCTAATGCTCAATGCCGTGAATCTCTCGCTGGTGGCCTTTGGTCGCTATCTAGGAGATGCCGGTGGGCAGATGCTCTCGATCTTCGTCATGGCGGTCGCTGCCGCAGAAGTGGCGGTGGGGCTCGGAATCCTCATCGCTATCTTCCGGCTCCGCGATAATATCAACGTGGACGAAACCAACACGATGCGAGGATAGCCTTGGAACTACTCCCCTGGATCGTCCCGCTGCTACCGCTGGTGGGCTTTCTTATCAATGCTCTCATTGGAGTACGGCTTGGAAAGCCGGGCGCGGGCCTGCTGGCAACCGTGATGCTCTGGGCCGCGTTTGCTTGCTCCCTGGTTCTGCTGGGGCAGGTGCAGGCCGCACCGGAAAAGCGTCTCTTCTCCCCTGAGTTTGTCTGGTTCAATGCCGACACGCTGAGTGTGAGCTTCAAGCTCTCGATTGACACGCTCACGGCGCTCATGCTGCTCATTATTACGGGAGTCGGGGCACTGATCCACGGCTACTCAATGGGCTACATGAGCCATGAGAAGAACTACAGTCGCTACTTTGCGTATCTAAACCTCTTTGTCTTTTTCATGTTGCTTCTCGTGATGAGTAGTAACTTGGTGGGGATGTTTGTTGGCTGGGAAGGTGTCGGCCTAGCGTCGTACTTGCTCATTGGTTTCTGGCAGGAGAAAAAGTCTGCCACCGATGCGGGCAAGAAAGCTTTCATTGTCAACCGCATTGGAGATGCCGCGCTTCTGATCGCGCTCTTTTTGATCTTCCGTCACTTTGGGACTTTCGAGTTTTATGGTGAGAAGGGGATCTTGACGAAAACTGGGATAGAGGCTGCCCTAGGCAATGGCTACGGACTCGTCTCGACCACGGTGCCGATCTTACTCTTTATCGGGGCTTGTGGTAAGAGCGCTCAGCTTCCGCTCCATGTCTGGCTTGCTGATGCGATGGAGGGGCCGACACCGGTCTCCGCGCTGATCCACGCTGCTACAATGGTAACGGCAGGTGTCTATCTTCTCTGTCGCACCCACGAGCTTTTCCTCATGGCTCCTGGCGCGATGACTCTCGTGGCGATTGTGGGCTTGCTGACAGCACTTGTCGCGGCAAGTATAGGGCTGGCGCAGAACGACATCAAGAAAGTGCTGGCCTACTCAACCGTCTCTCAGCTTGGGCTGATGTTCCTTGCCTGTGGAAGCGGGGCGTTTGCCGCTGCGATGTTCCATGTCACCACCCACGCCTTCTTTAAAGCGCTCCTCTTCCTCGGCTCTGGCTCCGTGATCCACGCCATGAGTGGTGAGCAGGACATGCGCAAGATGGGGGGGCTAGCCAAGAAGCTTCCGATTACCTACGCGACCATGTTTATCGGGACACTCGCCATCTCCGGGATTCCGCTTCTCTCGGGCTTCTTCTCGAAGGACGAGATCCTGCTCAACGCCTTCGCCGGTCAGGCAGGCAATGCCTTTCAGTGGGGACTTGCTCTGCTGGTCTCTGCCATGACTGCCTTCTACATGTGGCGCATGATGGCCAAGACGTTCCTAGGCGAGTTCCGAGGCACCGAGGAG
Source organism: Armatimonas sp. (assembly GCF_964826245.1). NCBI lineage: Bacteria > Bacillati > Armatimonadota > Armatimonadia > Armatimonadales > Armatimonadaceae > Armatimonas > Armatimonas sp. The sequence goes on from NZ_CBAYMC010000014.1 coordinate 21,352, forward strand.
CAAGCGCATCACCTGCATGAGTCTCCTATCTCGATGACCGCGCCTCTGGGCATCTTAGCCGTGCTCTCGGTCTTCAGTGGTTACCTCAATCCTGCGGCGCTCAAAGCATTTGCGATCAATCTACCCGATACGTTTGGTCATTTTCTTGGGGAGAACGTCGAGTGGCGCACCGAGGCGAATGCACTTGCGGTCAGCCATAACACGGAGCTCATGCTGGTTCTGGCCTCATCTGCCATTGCCATCTTAGTCTCGCTGTTTGCCTGGAGCAAGTATAAGAAAGCCACCAACGGCGATCTTCTCACAGAGAAGCAGCGCCAGAGCGGCTGGTATCGGTTGGTCTATCAGAAATGGGGCTTTGATGAGCTCTACAATGCGCTCTTCGTCCGGCCTGGAAAACAGCTTGCGACTTGGCTCTGGCGCGTGGCGGATCTGCGTGGGGTGGATGGCCTGGTGCAAGGGGCGGGCAATATGATTGGCTCACTCTCGAACCTGCTCTCGCGCTTCCAGAATGGCTATGTTCGTAGCTACGCCCTGACAATGCTCGTGGGAGTGGTGCTGGTGATCCTGACATCGCTGCTGGGACGGGGGAGATAAATCATGTCTATACTGACCCTACTTATCCTGGTGCCTGCTCTGGCTGCCCTGATTATCGCCCTCGCTCCTGGTGGTGCTGCGCGACGGATCGCCTGCCTCACGGCGCTGGTGACTCTCTTGGGGACGGCCTCACTCCTGCGTGGACTCCCCGGTTCCGATGGCTTTTTTGAGGAGACCATTCAGCAGAGCGACTGGCTTCCTGCCCTGCGGATTCAGTTCCATGTTGGGGTAGATGCCATGAGCGCCCTGATGGTCGTTCTAACAGCCCTGCTCTCCATCGCGGCGATCGTGATGCCCTTCAAGGTCTCAGTAGGTAAAGAGAAGCTCTACTTTGGCTCGCTGCTCCTGCTCGAAGCCACTCTGATCGGCGCGTTTTCCTCGCTGAACCTCGTGCTGTTCTATGTTTTCTTTGAGGCGTGTCTGATTCCGGTCTGGTTCCTTGCCGGGAGCTTTGGAGGTGAAAAAGCCACCAAAGCCCTGATGAAGTTCTTCCTGTACACGGTAGTGGGCTCACTGGTGATGCTCTCCTCTATCCTGTGGCTGGGCTTTCATTTCCAGAGCTTCAGCTACATTGATATCCAGCATGGCCTCGTCAAAGAGCCGCTCTTGGGCCAGCTTGGGCTCTGGTTGATGCTGGGTTTTGCCGTGGCGTTTGCTGTCAAGACGCCGCTCTTTCCCTTCCACTCCTGGCAGCCCGAGACCTACGCGGCGTGTCCCACGGCGGGTGTGGTACTCGTCTCTGGAGCGATGGCAAAGCTTGGAACCTATGGCTTCTGGCGCTTCTGTATCGTCCTCTTTCCGGAGGCTTCCAAGCAGGCTGCGCCGCTGATGATTGGGCTGGCGGTGGTGGGGATTCTCTACGGAGCCCTTGTGGCGGCGATGCAGCGCGATGTGAAGCGCCTGATCGCGTACTCGTCCATTAGCCACTTAGGCTATATCGTGATGGGGCTCTTCTCAGGCTCGACTCCGGCGATCTCAGGGGCGATCTTGCAGATGGTAAACCATGGGATCACGGTTGGGGGGCTCTTTCTGGTGCTGGGCCTGATCGAGGAGCAGACCGGAACCCTTAAGATTCGCAGTCTTGGTGGGCTCTGGGAGCGCACTCCGGTGCTCTCTCGCGTTTTTCTGATCCTGACTTTGGCCTCCGTCGGTCTCCCGCTGACCAATGGTTTTGTCGGGGAGTTTATGATCCTGCTGGGGACATTCCAAAACTTCCCCGCGGCGGCGACTCTGGCGACAACGGGCGTGATCTGGTCGGCGGTCTACATGCTCTGGATGTTCCAGCGCGTGGTCTACGGCCCTGCGCAGAAAGAGCGCAACCTCACGGATCTCAAAGGGACGTCGCAACTGGTACTGGGGGTCTTTGTGGTTCTTGTCTTTGCGCTGGGGATCTTTCCTAAGACGTTTCTAGATATGGTAAGCCCAATCGCTGCGCTGGCGGCTCCTATGGAGAATAAATAAGTCATGTCTGAGATACTAGAGAGTCTTCAAGGGCTTCTCACTCCGCTTATCATCATGGTCTGCGGGATGCTGGTCCTCTTGCTTGACCTGCGTCGCAATGCGTTTGTGGCGCGAAAGTCGCTGGCACTGACTTGCCACATTGGGCTGGCGCTTGCGGCGATTGCTTGCCTGCCCGCGCTGAATGTTGCGTCACTCTCGGGAGTGAAGTTCCCTAGCTCCGATAGTCCCGCAGCACAGCTCTTCGGTGCAGGGATGACCATGGATGGCTTCAGTGCCTTGCTGGACATAACTCTCTGCCTTGTTGCGGCTATGGTCATCGGGATGTCCGGCCGTTACCTTGAGGACAAGCGCTTGGCCTTTGGCGAGTTCTATGCCCTGATCCTCTTTGCCACATCGGGCGCAATGGTGATGACGAGCGCACTGGATCTAATCAATCTCTTCGTCGGGCTTGAAGTTCTCTCTGTGGCGCTCTATATCTTGGCAGGCTATGCGCGTCGCGAGCTGCGCTCCGAAGAGTCGGCGGTCAAGTACTTCTTGCTCGGGGCCTTTGCCTCAGGCTTTCTCCTCTACGGAATCGCGCTGGTCTATGGTGCAGTGGGTTTGGCAGCACAGCGAGCCGGGATGCAGCTTGTGGGTGGCTCGTATACCAATGTGATGCATATCGCTGAGGTGCTCCGTCTGACCATGAGCACGGCCACACCGCTGGCGACCTCGCCCCTCTTTATCGTCGGGATCACGCTGATCCTCGTAGGACTTGGCTTTAAGGCGTCCCTGGTTCCCTTCCATACCTACGCGCCCGATGTCTACGAAGGCGCTCCGGCACCTGTGGCAGCCTTTATGTCCGCAGCGGCCAAGATCGGTGCATTTGCGGCGCTGGCACGGTTTCTTCAGCCGCTGGCAATCGTGGAGCAGCAGACTCCGACAATTCGCCATATTATCTGGGGCATTGCGCTGGCAACCATGCTCCTGGGAAATATTTTAGCGATTCGCCAAGTGAACCTCAAGCGCATGCTCGCGTTTTCGTCGGTGGCACACGCGGGCTACTTGCTGGTAGGGATCTTAGCTTCGCTTAGCTCGCGCAACAATATCGCCATTGACAGCATTGGGTTCTATCTGCTGGCCTACTCTCTGATGAATGTTGGAGCCTTCGCTGTAATGGTCTGGCTAGGGCACTCCGGGGAGGACGAGTTTACGGATATCCGCCGCTTTGCCGGTCTGAGCAAGCGCAACCCTGCCGCCGCCGCGACACTGACCATACTGCTTTTCTCGCTGGCGGGCATTCCGCTGACCGCAGGATTCTTAGGCAAGTTCTACGTGTTCTACGCCGCCGTCGGGGCGCAGCTCTACTGGCTCGCGGGACTGGGCTTGGTGATCAGTGTGATTGGCGTGGCATATTATTTGAACTTAGTGGTTCAGATGTACTTCCGCGAGCCACTGGACGATAGCAACCCAGAGGTTCGAGGGGGCGTCGCCAAGAACGTCGCGATTCTCTGTGCGATTCTGACACTGGTCTTAGGACTGATTTCTTCGGGCGTACTTGGTCCGCAAAAGGCACAAGATGCTAGCAAGCTCTCCGTCCCCATGCCTGCGAATGCCATGACACCCCGAGGGGGCTCGGTTCCGCAGTAAAGACAGTACGCCAACACAAACCCGCCCGAGAAATCTCGGGCGGTTTTTTTTAGTTCCCTTTAAAGGTGCAGTGCTCTGGGCGCACGACAAAGAACGGGGCGAAGTGCTCTTTGTGCCGGTAGGCCAAAAAGAGAATCAGCGCACCGAAGAAGCCCGCAATCGGTAAGCCTTTCGGATCCATAAAGAGATCATAGAGCAGGATATTGATCACGATGGGCCCGAGAATGAGCAGCGCCAGTGGAGCCAGCCTTCCTCCGATCAGCAGGGCGCCTGCCAGCATCTCCAGTGCTTTGACCACTTTCAGATAACCCGTGCTGTCCAGAGTCCCGAGAAAGCTCTGGGCACTGGCGCTGGCAGGCGGCAGGACAGGCAAGAAGTGCAGGAACCCGTTCGCACCAAAGACCAGAAACCCGACGCCGAGGATCACTTTCGCCATGACGGTGGCGTAGCGCAGGAGAGTGTTGTTTTTTACCGTGTTACTTTCTACCATGGGAGGCGATCTTGTTTATGGAAGTAGCCGCCCGTGGGGCCATCGGCGGGGAGCGTGGCCAGGTAGACACTGGTCTCTGCGCCCTCGGAAACTTCTAGCATCGCGCCCTCGCCGCCGAGCTCGGTCTTGACCCAGCCGGGATGCGCTGCGTTCACTTTGATACCAAGAGGCTCTAGCTCGCGTGCCAGGTGGACGGTGTACATGTTGACTGCCGCTTTGGATGCCCCATAGGCCGCCGCAAATCCGGACGCGCCATAGATGGGGGAGTCGGGTGTGGTTGCCAGGGTGAGTGAGCCTAGGATGCTGGTAAGCTGCACGATCCGTCCCGCCTCGCTCTTTTTCACCAGCGGCAGGAACGCCTGGGTTGTCTCGACGAGCCCAAAGAGGTTGGTCTCAAAGGTCCAGCGCCAGTGCGCCAAGTCCTCAGTGGTGGTAGGGCGATCAAATGTCCCCAGGCCCGCGTTGTTGACCAGAATATCGAGCTTTCCGAACTCTTTTTCCACAGTTGCCACGGCGGCTGCGATACTGGCCCCCTCGGTGACATCAAGCTGAATAGCCCGCACATCGCCGGTGAGCGTCTTGGCCGCCGCCTCGCCTTTTGCAAGATCACGTGAGCCCAGAAAGACCGTGATGCCTTGTGTGGCAAGCTGCCGTGTGGTCTCAAGACCAATGCCTTTGTTTGCGCCCGTTACCAGAGCGACTGTCGTTGCGTTTCCCATGCCTTCTTCTACAAGAACCCTCTCCCCGCGGGTCCCTAGCCATTCGGGGAGAGAGGCTAGGCGATAATCCCCGTGGCGACCTCGCCGTGGACATCGGTGAGGCGGTAGTTGCGGCCTCCGTAGAAGTAGGTGAGCTTCTTATGATCCATGCCCAGCAGGTGTAGGATCGTGGCGTGCAGGTCATGGACGTGGCATTTATCTTTCACCGAGTAGAAGCCGTAGTCATCGGTCTCGCCGTAGCGGAAGCCCGCTTTCACGCCACCGCCTGCCAGTACCATCGTGAAGCCGTGCGGATTATGGTCGCGGCCATCGTCGCCCTGGGCCACGGGGGTGCGCCCAAACTCGCCGCCAATCACCACGAGCGTGTCTTTGAGCAGGCCGCGTGACTTCAGATCTTTCAAAAGTCCCGCGATTGGCTTGTCGACTTCGGCGGCGTTGCTCGTGTGGTCTTTTCGGAGATCCCCGTGCTGATCCCATTTATAAGAATGCGTCACCTGGACAAAGCGTACGCCTTTTTCGGAGAAGCGCCGCGCGAGTAAACACTGGTGCCCAAAGTTGCGCGTCTTGGGATCATCGAGGCCGTAGAGTTTCTTAGTCGCCTCAGACTCTCCCGCGATCTCTTGAAGCTCCGGCGCGGCAAGCTGCATCTTAAAGGCCAGCTCAAACGAGCTGAGGCGGCCTTCCATCGCGGGGTCAGGGCCAGAGTGCGCGAGCTGCTCTCGCCCGAGCTGCCCCAGTAGCTCCAGCTCTAGCTTCTGCGCCTCACTCGGCGTCTCCGTGTTCTGGATAAAGGGAATCTTCGCCTGAGCCGCATCTATGCTCGCATTGCCAATGGGCGTGCCTTGGGTCCAGGCGGGCAAAAACGCCGAGCTCCAGTTGTTGACGCCGCCGTGCGTGAGTGTCGGGCAGATCGTCAGAAAGCCGGGCAGGTTCTGGTTTTCCGTGCCGAGGCCGTAGGTGATCCAGGAGCCCATGCTCGGGCGCACGAACGTATCGCTGCCAGTGTGCAGCTCCAAAAGTGCCCCACCGTGCCGCGAGTTCGACGCGTGCATGGAGTGGATGAAGCACAGGTCGTCCACACAGCCTCCCAGGTGCGGGAAGAGATCGCTGACTTCAATCCCGCTCTGGCCATAGCGCTTAAATGCCCAAGGGCTCTTCAGCAGATTGCCGGTCGGGCTGGAGACAATGCGCGGAATGGTGCCCGGAAACGGCTTGCCATGGTCGCGGGTGAGCAGCGGCTTGGGGTCAAACGTGTCCACTTGGCTTGGCCCGCCGTGCAGGAACACAAAGATCACCCGCTTGGCCTTCGCAGGAAACGGCGGCGCTTTAGGCAGGAGCGGGTTGCGGCTTGTATCTGCCTTTGCCTCTTGGTCGAGCAGGCTCAGGAGGGCTAGGTTGCCAAAGCCAATTGCGCTATTTTTCAGAAGCTGGCGGCGCGAAAACTCAGATCTAATCAACATAGAGAAACTCATTGGCGGCGATTAAAGACTTGCAGAGGCTCTGCCAGGCGCTCTGGCGCGGGTTGGGGGCCTTGGCGTAAGCGGCCTCGAAGCGGGCGAGAAAATCGAAGGCACGGAGCACCTCGGCGGTGGTTGCGGGGCGTCCGTAGCACGTGAGGTAGAGCGAGCGCACGCGGGCTTCGTCGTCGAGTGCTGTGTCTTTAAGCAGCACTTCGGACTGGGCCTTGGTAGCGCTGAGCACCACCGAGCTATTGAGCATGAAGAGGGCTTGGGGCGCGACGGTCGTGCTGGGGCGGTCACCGTTCATGACCGTGGGGTCGCCAAAGTCAAAAGCCGTGTAGACATCGTAGAGGGCGCTGCGCACGACTGGGAGATAGACCGCGCGGCGGCGGCTGTCGTACTTGACGGGGTCGGCGTTGGCGGTGCTGGTGACATACTGGCGGGGCCGGAAGGTCAGCAGCGTGCCCCCGAGCGTCTTATCCAGTGTCCCTGTGACTGCCAGGATGCTGTCGCGAATCGCTTCTGCCTCCAGGCGCTTTCGCGGGAAGCGCCAGAGCAGCTTGTTGTCCGGGTCGAGCGCGGCGGCTTTTTTATCGAACTGCCCACTCATCAGATAGGTATTGGTGAGCATCAGGCGCTTGTGAAGCTTTTTCAGGCTCCAGCTATCGTCTTTGACAAAGCTTGTGGCCAGCCAGTCCAGAAGCTCGGGGTGGGTGGGCAGGTCGCCCAGCGCTCCGAAGTTATCCACCGAGCCCACAATCCCGCGCCCGAAGCGCCAGCGCCAGACCCGGTTGACGAAGACCCGCGCCGTGAGTGGGTTCTTCGCGTCGGTGAGCCACTGCGCCAGCTCCAAGCGCCCACTGCTCGCCATCGGCAGGGCAGGCTGGTTCTCGCCGGAGATCGCGGTGGGGAAGCGCCGGACACACTCCTCGCCCAGCGTGAGATAGTTGCCGCGCAGGTGGACTTTTAAGTTGGTTGGGGTTCCCTCGCTCACGGCCATCGCACGCGGCAGCTCGGGGCGGGATTTTTCCAGTGCTACGCGCTCGTCATCGAGGCGCTTCAGCTCGGCCTGCACGTCTTTTGGGAAGAGCCGGTCGGGCTTGTCGGGAAGCTCTAAGCGAATCTCTTTTTCGTCTTTGATACGCTCGGCCAGCTCCGCCACCAGCTCTGGGAGGAGTGTTGCCTCAGCGGCAAGCGTCTCTAGGCTCTGGGTGAGCGGTGCATCGGGTCGGGAGATCAGCAAGAGCTTGTCGATGTGTGGGAAGTAGCTATCGCGCTCCAGCTTGATCGTATTGGTTCCCGCCTTTAGTGCAAAGACTCCCTCCGCAAACCACTTCTGATGCTGGGGATAGAAGCCCCCGGTCACTTTCCCAGCAGCGCTGGAGGCCACGAGGGCGCCATTGACATAGATGCGGCAGGCTCTAGGGTCCCCTGAGGCGTAGCGCAGGTCGAGCTGGTACGGCCCTGCCGTCGGCACGGAGACCTCGTACTCGGTGCGGTTGGGGTACTGCTCGGCATTGACCAGCACGCCGATCTCTTTTCCAAAGCCGCCCCTGTCTTTGTTGACATTACCGCGGGTGAAGTCCTCGGCCTCACGCAAGATCACGCCCGCTGGCACAGCACCATCCGGCACCGGGATAGTCGCACTGAGCGCGGTCGCGGCTTTCTGAGTGGCGAGGAGCTGACGAGCGGCTTTCTCGTAGGCAGCGGTCTGGGGGCGCACCTGCGCTAAAAGAGCCTTCTCAGCGGCCTCGCGCTGTTTATTGGCGTCGTCGCGGCGGGTTTTTATTTGCGCTTCGATAGCGGCGAGCTTGTCCTGATCCTCTTTGCTGGCAAGCGGGCGCTCGTTCCAGTCGGCCATGTTCTTAAAATTAAGCATGGTCTTGGTGGACTTGAAGATGCCAGCAAGCGCGTAGTAATCTCTTGCCGGGATCGGGTCGAACTTATGGTCGTGGCAGCGTGCGCAACCAATCGTCAGGCCGATAAACGTCTTGCCCAGCGTGTCCACTTGCTCGTCGATAATGTCCAGCTCTTGCTTAACGGGATCGTCTTCGGCGAGCATCTTGGGTCCCAGCGCCAGATAGCCCGTGGCGATAATGCCACTGTCGCCCGCACCGGGGATTAAGTCGCCTGCGAGCTGCTCTTGAATGAAGCGATCAATCGGCTTGTCGGCATTGACCGAATTGATGACCCAGTCGCGGTAGCGCCAGGCGTTGGCGTAGACTAAGTTCTCATCGACACCGTTCGAGTCGGCATAGCGTGCCACATCCAGCCAGTGCCGCCCCCAGCGCTCCCCATAGGCTGGTGAGGCGAGTAGCCTGTCTACCACGCGCTCAAACGCACCGGGCTTGGCATCGGCCAGAAACGCGTCTATTTCTTGCGGCGTCGGCGGCAGGCCCGTCAGATCAAAAGTCGCACGACGAATCAGCGTCCGGCGATCCGCAGGCGGTGCGGGCTTCAGGCCCTGGCTCTCCAGCTTGGCCAGCACAAACGTATCGAGCGGGTTCTGTGCCCACCAGCGGGCTTTTACCTTGGGGAGCGCAGGCGTTTTCGGCGGCACAAACGCCCAGAACGGGCCTTTAGGCTTACTAGGAGCTTTTGTCGCACTCGGCCAGGGCGCACCGGCAGCAGCCCAGCTCGTCAGCGCCGCTCGCTCCGTCTCGGGCAGCTTCCCCGAGGGTGGCATCTTGATCGCACCTGTGTAGCTCACCGTGGCGATAAGTTGCTTCGCTTGCGCCGCGGAGATCGCCTTATCCAGCCGCAAGTTCCCGAGCTGCTGATTTGGGCCATGGCAGGCGACGCAGCGTGCTAGAAGCGCCGGGCGCACTTTCGATTCAAA
>NZ_CBAYMC010000015.1:0-29520 GCF_964826245.1 Armatimonas sp.
TCGTCGGCGATGTCGCGCATTGCCAGCGAGCTTGCCAAGGCGCTGAATCTCGAAGTGGATGTCACCGGCGAGGACACCCAGACACTTCTGGTGCGACTCTTACCGATGCAGAAAAAAGTCGAGAAGCCACCTCGTCGGCGCTCGCGAGATGATCCGCCTGAAGTAGATGAGTACGTGACCGTCTGGGAGAGCCTCGTGAGCCTCTCGCCGCGCCCTCTCTCGACGCGTTCCTGGCGCAAGGCCAACTACCCGGGTGCGGTCAATGCCTGTGTGGGCTACGCGATGGCAAAGCTGCTCGGTAACGCGGAGCATGTGATCAATCTCTGTGCGGGTTCGGGGACGATTCTGATCGAGCGGGAACAGAAAAATGCCCTGGGCTGCGACACCAGCAAGGCTGCACGCGAAGCCGCGTCCGCCAATGGGATCGAGCTGGCCGACTGGGATGTGACCGCGGTTCCCCTAGAAGATGGCTGGGCGGATGCGGTGGTGGCGGATCTGCCGTTTGGTCAGCGCATCGGCTCGCACAAGGACAATGTCAAGCTCTACCCCGCTCTCCTCACCGAGGCCGCCCGTCTGCTACGCCCCAATGGGACTGCGGTCTTTCTGACGCAAGAAATCCGGCTTTTTGAAGAAAACCTCAGCCAGCAGTGGCAGATAGAGCGTGTCATCCCCCTCACGGTCGGCGGCATGCATCCCAAGCTCTATGTCGTCAAGCGGCTCAATCCGCGAGCTGGCGGCGGAGCAAAAAAGCAAAAAACGGTGCGCCCAAAATCGCCGTGATCACCCCGATAGGCAAGAGAGTTCCGGGTAGAGCACTCCGGGAGAGCTGATCGGCGAGGACGAGAAGCGCCGCGCCGAGAAGTGCGGCGACGGGAACCAGCGGCTTGTGGGGTGGGCCAAGAAGCGCACGGGCCAAGTGCGGCACGACGAGGCCCACAAAGCCAATCACCCCGGAAACGGCGACCGCGCAGGCCGTGAGCAGGGCAATAAGCGCCAGTACCCCCAGCTTGAAGCGCTCCACGTCTACTCCCACCGAGCGGGCCGTGGCCTCGCCAAAGGCCATCGCGTCCAGTCCCTTGCCACAAAGCGATAAGACAACCACCCCGATGAGAGTGACCGGGGCCAGCACGACAAGCTGCTGCCAGCCTGCATCGTCGAGATACCCCATGAGCTTCTGCAAGATCCGGCTCTGGTCTTGCCGAGCAAGGGTGAGGAGCAAGTTGACAACGGCTGCAAGAAAGGCTCCCACGACGATTCCCGCCAATAGAAACCCGGAGAGCGAGAGCTGCCGACCCGAGCGGGCAAGTGCGAAAACCAGAAGCGTGGCGAGCAGGGCGCAGGTGAGGGCCAGGAGCGAGAGAAGCGGCTGACCGGGGGTGTCGGCAATGCCAAGGAGCACGCCAAGCCCCACTCCCACCGAGGCCCCCGAGGCGACTCCCACAAGATAGGGATCAGCAAGCGAATTGCCGGTGAGCCCCTGCAAACCGACTCCTGAGACAGCCAATGCTGCGCCCACAAACGCTGCCGCAATGATGCGTGGTAGGCGAACGCCCCAGACGATTGGGCTTTGGCTAGGGCGCAGGAGCTCCTGCCACGCCGCAGAGACACTGAGCGTGCGCTCGCCGATGAGCGCCGCAAAGAGAATACTCCCCAAGCACAGCAAAACCGCCCCGAGCAGCACCGGCCAGAACGGCAAGCGCCTCACGGCAAGAGCGCCTGCACCGCCGCCCAGAGCTGGGTGAAAACGGCGTCCTCAGATTGTTTGCCATCCAAAATGACAAAGCGCTCCGGCTCTTCTGCGGCGACAGCGAGATAGCCGTCACGAACCCGCTGATGGAATGCTTCTGCCTCGCGATCCAGGCGGTTGGTCTCCCCCGTGGAGCGCCTCGCCTTGCCGACGGAAACAGGGACATCAAGCAAGAACGTCTTGTGGGGCACGAGCCCCTGGGTGGCGAAGGCATTGGCGGCGCGGATGAAGTCTAGCCCAAGGCCGCGTGCAAAGCCCTGGTAGGCCAGTGAGGAGTCTGTGAAGCGGTCACAGAGCACGATCTTACCGGACTCCAGCGCGGGACGCACCACTTGCGCGACGTTCTGGGCGCGGCTGGCCGCAAAGAGCAGAAACTCCGCCTCAGGGATCATGGCGCTACGATCCAGAAGAAGCTGGCGTACTTGCTCACCCACAAAGTCACCGCCGGGCTCACGGGTACGAAGCGTCTCATAGCCGCGCTCGGCGAGTGCCCCTTCAAGCCGCCCGATCTGCGTCGTCTTGCCTGCCCCATCAGGGCCCTCAAAGGTAAAAAAAATCCCGGACACGGCGGCAGTATACCGCCTGTGGGGTATCCTTTGGCCTATGGCAACACGAAAAGCACTGGTCGTCTGGGGCGGCTGGGACGGGCATCAGCCCAAAGAAGTAGGGAAGTTATTTGCGGAGGCTCTGCAGGGCAAGGGCTTTGAGGTGATCGTCGAGAACACGCTGGATGCGTATCTCAGCCATGATCTCACGACCTTTAGTGTGATCGTTCCTGTCTGGACCATGGGGCAGATCACGGGCGAGCAAGAGAAGGCTCTGACAGCCGCCGTGAAGTCAGGAGTCGGCATTGCGGGCTGCCATGGGGGCATGTGCGATAGCTTCCGCAGCAGCACCGAGTACCAGTTCATGACCGGCGGACAGTGGGTCTCGCACCCCGGCAATGATAGCGTCGAGTACACCGTAGATATTCGAGATCCGGATCACTTTATTACGCAGGGCGCTCCCTCGGTGATTCACGTAAAGTCTGAGCAATACTACCTGCACGTGGACCCGGCGGTTCGCGTTCTGGGCACCACGCGCTTCCCTATCGCCGATGGGCCGCACGTCAAAAATGGGATTGTGGACATGCCCACAATCTGGACCAAGTACTACGGCGAGGGCCGGGTCTTCTACAACGCACTGGGCCACCGCGCCAGCGATCTGGCACAGCCTGAGGTTCTAGAGCTCACGACTCGTGGCTGCCTCTGGGCGGCGCACGCGGAAGATGCCGCTTAGTCTCTCGTGATCTCTACCCCACTCCCCCAAAAACGGGTAGTGGGGTAGCCTTGAAAAACCTCTGTTTTTTTCTATATTTCTCCGATCAACCTAATAGAAGCTGGGTATAATCTTAGTAGTACTCATCAAAGGAGAAGTGTGAATGAAAATTGTTCCTATTTTTATCGCCCTCACTTTGCCTGGTATGGCTCTCGCACAGACACAGACGCCCCCGGAGCAGCCGCCAGCAAAGACAGTGCCCATCGAGGAAAAAGTCGCCCCCAAGACCAAGCGTGTCCTAGTGGTCTCTTTCCAACAACTAGACCGTAAGATCAAGAACAATCTCCCCATTGGCCAAGATGTCGCCGATATGATGACCCTCTCGCTTGTCAATATCGGCGCGCGGGTTGTCGAGCGGATCGAGCTGGCAGCGCTGGAGAGAGAGCGTGGCCTGCAAAATGGCTCGGGCAACCAGGCAGCGGTTCAGGAGCTGGGCAAGCTCAAAGGAGCCAGTGTCGCTGTGATGGGCAAGATCACCGAGTTTGGGGTCTTTGAGAAGAACGCATCGGTGGCGCAGAACGCGGTCAACCAGGTAACCAGTCAGATCGGCGGCCTTCTCAGTAAGAAGAAGAAAAAAAGCACCGATGAGAAAAAGGCCTACGAGCTCCGGGTGAGCATGGATGTTCGGCTGGTCAATGTCGAGACAGGCGATATCCTCGCGGCCGCCTCGGCCACGATCACGGAGAACCAGGCCGACGATAGCATGGAGAGTCTCTTTGGCAAGTCGTTTGCGCAGAAAAACTCTCTGGCAGGCGCGGCGGTGGCGGCATCGGGTCTGGGGAACAGCACGACCAAGGCCGATGACTGGAACGAGTCAGCAGCAGGACATGCAGCGCGAAAAGCGGTCGGTCAGCTCGCCCGCTCGATCTTTGGCAAGATTCCCCTAGCCCCTGAGGGAGAGATCGAAGATTCCATTACGATCAAGCTCAGTGTCGAGGGCCTAGCGAGCTTCAAAGAGGCCGACACTCTAGTAAAGTCCATCGCCAAGCTTAAAGATATCTCTGAGGTCGAGACCGTCGACTTCACCCCCGAGCGCACGGAGATCGTGATTAAAGGCGCTCCCAAGGCCATCAAAGGGCTCGCGGCCAACCTACAAGACGATAGCGCGGTCATGAGCCTGGGTCTCAAGATCACACGCGTGACCAAAGAGGTCATCACCCTCAAAAAATAATCCCCTCTCAAGAAAAGACACAACAAGGAGCAGTATCTCAAGATGAAACGTTTTCTTCCCCAAGACTCAAGAGTGAACTTAATTCAGAAGTCAAACTCCCTCTCCCCCGTCGTCCTGCGCCCCGAGCGCTACCTGGAGATCCTACGATCGGACTCTCTCACGCAGCTCCAAGAGCGCGGCATTAGCAATCGCTTGCAGAGCCTGAAGCAAGGCTTTGACCAGAACCGCCCCGCCTTAGACAAAGCCCGTCAAGCTGTCAAGTTCGATGAAAATGCCCTCCGCGCCGATACAGAGCGCTTGCAGGCCATCAGGGACCCCGCAGCGCTCCAAGCGGCGACCGCCCAGTTTCTCCAGCGCTGGAGTTCGACCATTGAGTCGCTCCGCAGTGCAACGGGGCTAACAGGCAACGAGGCAGCCGGAGGAGCGGCGTTTGCAGGGATGCGGCTCAAGAATGGTGTCCTTCAGGGAGACTCTAGCTCTGTCGAGGGGTCATCGTCTCAGGTCACCTACAAGCCCCTCTCAGCGCCGGGCCGAACCTCAGGAATCGGTAAGGTTCTTAAGATTCTTGGCGATAAGCCAAAACCAGCGGGTCCTCAGCAGCTCTCCTTTAAAGCTCCCTTTACAGGAGCGGGCGTGAGTGGCGGCGATGGCGATAAGAGGGCGGCCACTGCGGCAGATGGGAAGCTCTCCGCATTCAGTATTTTGGTGTGGGTTGGCTCCGAGCAGATACGTAGCTTCATTACTCAGAGCCTTGCTGTTCCTGCCGGGGTGAGCCGGGTGAGTGTGGCAGCCAACCTGTCCGCTGTCTCTTGGTGGCAGGGTGTTGTCATTGTCCTAGGCTACGGAAACACGGAGTCGATTGTAAACCTTCGCGTCATGGATGGCTCTCGTGTGGTTGCCAGTGATCGCATCAGCCTCAAGCGCATTAGTATCCCGGTCGCAGGGGGATCCTCAGAGTCAGGAAGCGGCCCGGTCTCCCTGCGGTGTGAGTTTAATCGAGATCGCCCTGGGGATATATCTAACTATACGCTTATAGCGGAGGTAGAGAACTGGGCAGGCCTGGGAAGTATCTTGGGGACAATTGCAAGCTGCTCTACGTCTGCCACGGTGGGTTCGTTCGATGCGGTGCTCTACTCCTAGGCGCTAGATTGGGGGCAGGAGGGGCGCGGTACCGTCGGGGGGCAGTGCGCAGGGCTCTTGTGCGAGGGCGAAGGCTTGCTCAAAAGTAAGCAAGCGCCCTTGTGTAAGAGCCTGTTCAAGAATCTCGAGGCTCTCTTGCTGGAGACAAGCCAGATCGCGGTCATAGACCCGCTGTTCCAAAGCATTGGGCGGAAGCTGGACACTCTCACGGACAGCGAAGATGTAGCCATAGAGCTTTCCGCCACGCTCTGTCTGTCCCATATCCGCCATCAGAGACGCCACCGCTCCCAAAAGATAGACCCCTACCATCGGCAGTGTCGTCGTGCCCTTGCGGAAGTGAAGCATCTGTAACATCGCCCTATGCGCCAGCTGCCAGCGCGAGAGATGGCGACAGGCCTGCATCAGGTCGTGCCAGGCGTTGTAGGCATCGCTGGGGGCACCTAGGCGAGGCGCGAGCACCGCCAGCCGATCAGCGAGCTCTTGCAACGTTGCCACGTCCGGCACAAGCTGGGCACGCTGGGCACGGATCTGCATGTTCAGAGCAAGCACCTCCACGTGCGTGCTCTCCAGCAGCGCCGCCGTTTCCTGAAGCTGCTCCAAGATCGGCGCTGCCGCCTCAAAGCGCTGGTAGACCAGGTGAATCCCCACCAAGCCAAAGAGCGCCTCCATGACCTTTGCACAGTCCCCTTCTTCCTCGAACAGAGCAGTGGCCTGAGCCAGAATCGCAATCTTTTTTTCATGGTCGCGATTATGGTTAAGAAAGCGCTCTCCTTGAAGCAGTGCCTGACCGTAGTGCCAGCGCCAGCGGGTATCGTCCTGGATCTCTTTGAGAATCGGGGCAATACTGCTCTGGTAGCTCTCGTAGGAGTCCGAGGTCACTTCTGCCTTAAGATAGAGTGTGGCCTCGATAGCAACTCCCCGATCGTCGGAGTGTGAAGCGGTCGTCAGAAGCTCCAGTGCACGCTCCCGCTGTCCTGCGCGTAGCAAGAGCATGCCCAAGGTGAGGAGAGTGGCGAAGTGGGTTTCGGAAGGATCCGCGACCTCGGCAAGAGCCTGCTCAGTCAGGCGTACTCCCTCATGGAGAAACTCCCGCCGAATCCAGTAGCTGCCCAGTGCGCTAACAAGCCGTAGCTTCTGGGAGGAGCTAAGAGTGGTAAAGGCCGTATAAAAGTTGGCTTGCTCGGCATCCAGGCGCTTGAACCAGAGGTGCTGCTCCCTGCGGCGTAGCTCAGGAGCGATGCGTTCGGCCAGAGCGAGAAACCAGAGACCATGACGCTGCTGAACCATCACTGCCTCGCCACTCTGCGCGAGACGCTCCGCGGCCCACTGACGAATGGGCTCTAAGGAGCGGTAGCGCGTCGTGCCATCGGGCAGGATGCGCACTTGCAACAAAGACTTCTCCACCAGCGCTGCCAGATCCATGCGCGATGCCCCGCAGACCTCCAGGATCGCCTCACGGGTGCCACCACCGGAAAAGACCGAGAGCCGCCGCAGTAGCTGCTGCTGTGTGGGGGTAAGAAGCGCCTCACTCCAGGCCAGTGTCGCTTCCAGAGAGCGGTGACGGAGCGGCAGAGAAGTGCTCGCCTGCTCGCTGAGCCCGAGTCCCTGGCTGAGATCCTGGGCAATCTCCTGAAGCGAGAGGGTTCGGCACTGAGAGGCAGCCAGCTCCAGTGCGATCGGCAACCCCTCAAGCTTAGCACAGATCTGCGTGAGGGCCTCAGGATCCTCCGGTAGATCCGGGCGAATGGCGCGGATGGAGACTTGCAGAAAGCGCATCGCGGTCTCTATCGCAAGCGGCTCAAGAACCAGCGTGTGCTCCCCCGTTAAGCGCAGAGGCTCGCGGCTTGTGACAATCAGCTTGAGGCGGGGAGCGGCACGTAGCAGTCGCAGAGCCACCGAGGCCGTTTGTGCCAGAACGTGCTCCGCGTTATCCAGGATCAGCAGTAGCGGACGGCTCGCCAGCAGGCGGAGCAAGCTCTCCTCCGAGCCTTCTTGCCCCGCGACGGCGAAGGCAAGCGCTTCTCCAATTTTCTGGAAGACCAGCGCTTCATCACAGCCGGGTGCAAGCGCGGCCAGCTCCACAAACGCCGCTTCCCGCTTTCCTCCCGAGACCACCGTGGACGCCAAACGCGTCTTGCCAATCCCCCCCGGCCCCAGAAGTGTCACGAGCCGTGTCCCCGGTTCCGCCAGCAGAGTGCTCAGGCGCTCTAGCTCATCCTCACGCCCGTGAAACTCCGAAAGATAGATCGGGAGCGATGTGGGGATCGTCGGTGGGGGAATTCCTTCGTGGGGGAGCGCCATAAAGAGCGCCTTGAGCCGCTCGCGCTCGGTCAGAACGGCTTCTTCGAAGAAACCTGGCAGGAGCTCACCGCGCCAGAGGCTCCGCGCCCGTGCAAGATCTCCCATCTGTGCCGCAACCTCAAATGCAGTGACATCTGTCGTGATGCCGTCACAAAGCCAGAGGGCCTGGGTATCGGAGAGTAGCAGCTCCAGAGATTCGAAAGACTGCCGCAAGTAGAGCAGTGTCTGTCGCAAGTTGCGCCGCCCCGTCTCGGTGTCGGCATCGGGCCAGAGCTGTGCGGCCAGCTCCTCACGGGAGTGTTTTTGCCTCGGACTGAGTGCCAGCAAGGCAAAGAGCGCCGCCACTTTCCGCCGAGGAAAGCTGTCAAAGACGCGGTCTTCCGCCTCAACCCGAAGTCCCCCGAGCAGCCTGATCTGAATCATTTTGGAAAATTATAGCAAAAATAACGCTTAGATGATACACCGATGACGCTGCGTCTACGCAGGGCTGAGATACTAGCACTGAAAGGAAAAACTTCAATGAGTACACTTGCCCTCCCCTGGATTCAGGATGAGCCTAGTTTAGCCGATGTGAATCTGTCTAATGATGCCTATGCCAAGCTTGTCGAGGACTTGCTGAAAGTCGCCACCGATGCCGCCGACAAGCTCGTGGTTGGTGGCAATGAGAGCCCGCGCGAGGTCGCGATGGAGGCTCTGAATGTCTACGTGCTCGCCATGATGCTGGGAGCCGCAGGAGCCGTGGGAACGGGAACCGCGACAGGCGCTGTGATTGGCGGGGTCGCCACATCCTGGACAGGCCCCGGACTGGTTCTCGGAGCCGCTGTTGGGGGAGGCATCGGCCTGATGGTAGGCATGATCCCCGTGCTGATTATCGGGATGGCCTACATAGATGCCATTGATCGGGTCAACACCAAGTACCCTCCCACCGCTCAGACCGCCTCGCTCCTGCGTCTTGCGCCGCAAGCCGGAAAGTCCGAGTCGTTTGCGGTTCACCTGCTCACTCTGCTCATTCCCGGTGATCTTGCCGTGATCGCGGACCGCTGGGACGCCGCTCCTAACCTGCCAGGCGCCGTCCGTAGCTTTCTGGCCCGTCACCGGTTCCTTCAGCCCTCTCTCCAGCGGCTCATGCGCCTGATCCGAACCCAGAAAGCCTCCGACAACGCCTTTTCCATCCGGCCTATTAGCCAGTTTGGTGCCACCCGCAACATTGTCTACCGGCAGCAGCCGGGGCAAAACTGGCTGGAGTGGATGGGACTCACGACCCTGAAGCTACGCGCCGACGATGCCAAGCTCACCATGACCCTGCCAAGAGCACTCACCGAAGTCGGAGCGCCCGCACGCCTGCGCACCGACCTGCCGAACTTCAATATCCGGGTCGGGGGCGATGGGGGCGCGATTCCCTATGTCCAGTTTGGCCTCAAGCCCAGCGCCTTTGACATGACCCTAGGCGAGACGCGCTTGCTGACCACGGGGCGTGACCGAGGCAAGGTCCGGCTAAGCTTCCGAATCGCCAAGGGCGCGACTCTGGGGAGTGCCAGCGGGAGCTTTAAGTGGGGCCCGGGAAACGGCGCCCTGACTTTTGCTTCCCCCAAGCTCACGGAAGCGCTGAGTGTTGAAGTATTCCTCAAGCCTGAGGGAGGGCTGCTCGCTTTTGACCATGTCGAGGTGGGCGATCTGCGTCTCTCGCTAGAGACACCAGATCTGATCAAGAACCTGCCCGGAATCGGAGGGCTGATTGACCAAATTGTTCAGGGAATCGTCGGCTTTTTCAAGAACCTCTTCACCACGGCCATTAGCTGGGCTAGCCAGTTCCAGCAGCTCGCAGGCTACTCAGTCAAGGCACTAGAAGCCGCCCTCGCCGAGACCGCCCGTGCCTGTGGCGTGCTTGCTCTTAGTGGCCTCCAGCAGCTCCAGAGCGCTGGGAACTCGCTCCAGGTGCTCGTCCAGGCCACCACGCTACGTCTTCCTGAGATAAAAGACACCGTCATGCGCCTTGCCTTGCTAGAGTATCGTCTTGTCCGCCGCTCACTTTGGGGAGCACGAGGTTAAAAAATGAAAACTCTCTTTTTTGCCATGGGGGCGCTCGCCGCACTGGCCCCCCTGAGCTATGCTCAGAACACGAACCCGATCTTTCCCGTCTCTTTTACGGCTCCCAAGAGCTGGAAAGTCCTCAAAACCCAGGACAACAACACCCTGTTCGTTCCCAGCAATGCCGTGCAAGTGGATGCGCTCTTGGTCACTCACTTCGGGCTCTACGAGAAGTTCGAGCCGCTTGTTACGGGGCTAGCCAACTCGCTCAAAGACCTGAACTGCAAGAATATCGAGGTGAGCGAGGAAGGTGAGAAAGTGGTGCAGGGCAAGAAGGCCTATGTCGCCCGAGGCCGCGCGCAGAACGCCCAGGGGATGCCTGTTGCCTTTGCGCTCTACGGCACGCTCTCGGGCAAGCAGCTTGGGGCAGGGATCGTCACGCTTTCAAGCCCCGAGAAGAGCGCCGAGACAACCCGCGCCGCCGAGAGCCTGCTGAGCAGTCTGACCTTTGGCAGTTTCGCCCCCAGTAAAACCGCCGCCGCCGCGCTGGTCGGAACCTGGGAAGGCGGCAAGAGTGAGGGCTCACGCACCTCGGGAATTGGCGGTGTGAGCGTGGCCTCGTCCACACGCTACGCCTTTGAGAGCAACGGGCGCTTTTCCTCCCGCTCCCAGAGCATCGTCAGTGCCAGCGGCGAGTTTGGTGATTTTGGCTCGGGCCTCTCGAAAGATAGCACCACGGAAGACGATGGTCGGTACTTTGTGGTCGGGAAAAAGCTGATTCTCTCCAGCACCAAAAATGGCACGATGGTTCTGGACTACACGCTTCAGGGAAATCTCTTAAAAGCCGCAGGAGTGACTCTGCGACGAAGATAGCTTGTCATTCGTAGACGTGAGCGGGTAGGATAGGCCGTTGTGTCTGACCTACCCGTTTCGCTTTCCATCCCCACCATCACAGAGTCCGCGCACGGCGGGGGGCTGCCCACGGTCGAGTGTGGCGAGCCACTGGTCACTCTGACGGAGACGCCACGTCTGCGCCTGCGACCCGTCTATTTGGAGCTTGGCCTCGTAGGAGCTTCTGCCACGATGCAGCTTCGGAGTGGGGCGGCAGAGCGGCTGGAGCAGGCCATCGCGCTTCTCCCCGAGACTCTCGGGGTGATCGTGCTGGATGTCTTTCGGCCACTCTCGGTTCAGCAGGCGCTCTGGGACTGGCAGTGGCAAGAAGTCAAGCGCGACTATCCCCACTTCACCACTGCCGAAATCCACGAGAAAGTGCGCCACTTTGTCGCCGAGCCCAGCGCCGATCCCGCAAAAACCACTCCCCACCGAACGGGCGGTGCGGTAGACCTCACGCTCTTTGAGCTTGCCACGGGCGAGCCACTCCCCATGGGAACCGCATTCGACGAAGCCGTTGACGCCACACAGACCGACTGGTTCGAGCGCTTTGTGCAAGAGCCCTTCACCAGCCATCGCCGCTTGCTCTACCACGCGATGATTCAAGCCGGTTTTGCGAACTATCCGAGCGAGTGGTGGCACTACGAGTTCGGCACTCGACGCTGGGCGGCTTGCCATGGCACGAATCTTGCAGTCTATGGATCAGCGGAGTAGTAAGTAGCAATGGAGGAGATCGAAGGGCTCAAGGAGATCGTCGTATTTTTCTCCTACGAAAACCAGGAGCGGCCACGCCAGCTCGCGGAGGCGATGCTAAAGGCATTGCAGCTTCCGTATCTTGCGCTGGGAGTGGATGCACTCACGAGTGGCTGTGAGCTGCGGCTCTACTACCACAAAGAGACACTGGCTAGTGTGCGAACTTACTTGGATCGCCACAAGATCCTCCACGATATCACCTACTTATAGTTTTCCCCATCGCACGGGGGTTAGGGAGCCACTTGCAGATATTAATCGTAGATGACGACGCAACTGCGCGGAAAGTCTTGGCGGGCCAGCTCACACAGCTCGGCCATGAGACGCGCACGGTGGCCTCGGCACATGAGGCGATCTGTAGCTACCGACGGCTCGGGGCCGATGTGATTGTCACCGACTGGAAGATGCCCGGCACCGATGGCCTGGAGCTCTGCCGCCGCCTGCGCGACACCCGTAGCGATGCGTCGCCCTACCCCTATATCATTCTGCTAACTGCCCACGACGGGCCGGATCACTTTCTGCGTGGGATGGAAGCGGGGGCCGATGACTACTTAGTGAAGCCGCTGGACATCCGGCACTTGCAGGCGCGCCTGATCGCTGCTGATCGCGTGACCACGCTTCACAAGCGCCTCTTTGATGCCTCTCGCACCGATGCGCTCACCGGGCTGGCGAACCGCTTGCGCCTCAACGAGCGCCTTGCGATCTTGCGGGAACAAGTGGAGACATCCGGCCAGGGAATCACGCTAGCCCTCGGCGACATTGACTTTTTCAAGCGCTACAACGACCGCTACGGGCACTTAGAGGGCGATCTTGCCCTCTGGCGCGTCGCCGAGGTTCTCCGCAACGGTGTGGAGGGAGTAGGTCAGGCATTTCGCTACGGCGGCGAGGAGTTCTGCCTGGTTATTGAGAGCCTCCCTCCCCCCGCCACCGACACGCTAGAGCAGATTCGCAAGAACTTAGAGAGCGCCGCCATTGCCCACGAGGCCAGCGACTTAGGGATTCTCACCCTCTCGATGGGAGCCTCCACACTCCGCCCCGGCGATGGCAAGTCCGGCGACCAGCTCCTCTCTGAGGCGGATACGGCCCTCTACCAGGCCAAGTCGTTTGGCCGCAACCAGCTCGCCCCCAAAGCCTTCGAGCGCCTCTCACACCGTGAGCAAAAATAACATGGAGAGAAATAAGATTAGTCTTTAATAATTGCGAAGAAGCCACTTCCCTCGCTTATAGAGCCATCGCTGTTACGTTTTGAAATTGCAAAATAGAAATCCTTGCCTTCTTTTACTTTTGTTTCGTAACCAACGAAGCAGAGACTCTCAGGGTCTTGAAAGTAATAAGCGGGCTTTTTATCTGACAAATTTAATAAACTGTAAGCTACTTGATAAAAAATAAGACCACTGATCAAGTTTTCTGCATAAGGATCAACATCTTTAATTCTGAGAGAAAGTTTATCTTTCCCATAATCCAAAGCACAATATAATTCTTGAGATGCTATTTCAGTTAACATATTGAGTAGCTTTTTATAGATTAAAGTATTACTTTTATCCGGATTGTATTTTCTGAAACGATCTATCATTGCTAAAAAATTTACAGGCAGTATAAATTTCATCATACTTGGTACTTCAGATATAGTAGGAGCGGTTTTAACTTTCGGTAATGAAATATTCCATTTATCATTGCGAATAATACAGCTTAACCCCTGATTTAATGTTAATATTTTAATTATTTCTGCGTTATTTAAATTTGAGAATTTTTCAGGGCTATTACAATAGAGAAATCTTTTTATTAGCACATTATTGATTTCAATATTCTCTTTGTTGATCTGAGATAAAAAGAATAAATCGTTCTGCTTTTTTCGGTATTTATTATCACTTTTGTTGGCGATTCTGATTTTATAGGAATTATCTTTAATAATAAAAATTCCTTCTTTTTGTATTGAAATATAAGCTTGAGATTTTTTTAGATCATTTATGACAGCAAGCATTTTTTCAGAACTTTTAATCTCCTTATCCATATATAAATATGAAAATATTTTCAGCATCACTCTTTTTTGATTTGAGTTTAGCTCTTTAAAATCAATTCCTGCCATGTCATTTCGTAAACCCTCTGGTTTCGGACGCAAAGATGGCTCTATCATATTGTTATGAAGTGTATTGACATTTTTAGGTCTTTTTCTATTCTCTACATACGCTTTCTCCATTCGCCATACTTGTTCATCCGAAAATAATGATCTTACAACTCGCGCAGCGTTACTTGCATCTGTAATACCAGAAGAAAATGGGTCGCATATACGTTGCAAATATAAAAACATCTTTTCTAATTCATCAAATGTAATACTCATTATGCTATTTTCGATTTTTGAAACATATAAAAATGATATATCATTGTATTTATCAATCATTTTGGAATTATTACGATCATATTCCGAAAATTTACCAACACCATTAATTACTTCAACTATATTATCACGCATTAAGCTACCCTATATCGCAAAAAAACGAACTGAAATCACAATATAATTTTCATAGAAAGATTGCTATGGAGTGAATTCTGTTATTGGCCTCTTGGAGACTTCGGAAGAAATGATTCGGCTACGGGTACATACCCAGAGCTTGCTCCACATCCGCTTGGGAATGTCGGGGCATCTCTCAGGATGCCCCGTCTCGTTGGGCTTTGGCTCTCAGGCCGAAGCCTTCCGGTAAATACTCCGGAACTTGCTCCGGTCGGATGGTTATTTCCTAATCAACAACAGTAGAAAACCCATACCTGACAGAACTGACTATAGTGTAAGTCACTTTTTTAAGGATTGGCCCCTACATATGATTTTACATATAATTCATAGCCCGTATATTCAGTGGTTCCTTGATCAATATGTACATCAAGTGGTTGTGGAGTGTTATCATTGTATGTCATTGTCTGGATAGTATTACCACTGACTCCATTATTTTCTTCAACACGTCCTGCTTCTGTTGCATGACTTGACGCATGAGTCGGAACTCCATCTGCAACACCACATACATGTGCAGATATCATATAGTTAGGATCATCTCCACTACCCGTCATTTCTACTGCATATGTACTTGTATTTTCACTTGTTCCAACACTTCCACGATATGCATTTAAATCAACTTGCAAACTCGACGTAGTTCCAGATGGCCTACTAACCGATCTAGTGATCCCATTAGCAGGTGTTGGTAAAGGCTCATCCCACTCAACACTATTTAAAGTAACACCTTCTTCGTTATTATAGGTAAGCATGGCATGAGCACTTGCATGCCGAGGAACCTCAGGATCATTTTGTCCACCTTGCCCATCAACAGTAGGCATAGCTGAGGAAGCTAAGAATATAACAAGCAAACCACTAATAGCAAGATTTTTCACAATAGGCTCCATTTGTCATCATCATTGTGTTACATTTCTCTTCATTGAGAGATATATAGCACCAAACTTTAAACTGACCGAGCCTCGGAACTGACCGAGCCTCGGAACTGACCAATCAATTGTAGATTACTTTAACTACTTTGTCAACAAGTTTTTGTTTTGGGAATTATTACTTTTTTAGCCTAGGTGGTTTATCTCTAAAATGCTAACGCTTGAAGGGCTTGAGTGCGCTGGTGAGGCGCTTATAAAGCTGAGTCACCCAAGGATCGTCGGCGGGCGGAGCGGGTTTTACCCGAAGATCACGGGGGGAAATCCAGATGCGGCTGTTCTTCAATCCCACGATCGCCACGAGAGGAAACAGCTCCTCGATCTTCTCATCGCCGAGGGCTAGGCAGCCAATCGAGACACGGTTGCCATGAACATAGATATCGCTCCCCATTTTCTCGCGTGGCACCACAGCATGCGCGAGGTCGTCTTTGTTGGGATAGTTCACCCGGAACGAGAGGTGAAACCGGGAGCTGGGGTTAAGCGCGGTGAGCTTGTAAAACCCCTCGGGCACCTGCCGATCCCCCTCGCGCCGCTTGACACCTGCGCTACCGCTGGCAGCCAGAACGTCGTAGTCCGCCAGAAACTTATACGTGCTAGTCTCGCCGTTCGCACCCCAGATTTCTAGTTTCTTCTCTTCTTTGAAAGCCAACAGTAGCAGGTGCTGAGGAGGAAAGACGAGCTTTGCTTTTTTACAGGCTGGAACAAAGCGCAGGCGCATAACCGGACTATAGGTCTCCAGAGTGGCTTCAAGAGTGCGCTGCATGGGGCATAGTATAACCTAAGCAGCTCGAAGAAAAACGAGAGACTCACGGAAGTCTTGAACACTGGCAGAGGCAACTTGCCCAAGATAGTTGTTTAAAGCTTGGGGAGTAAGCGGTCTTTGCAAGTGATAGCCTTGACCAAGCTGACAGCCTAGAGACTCTGCCAGCGACGCCTGCTGCTCCGCCTCGATCCCCTCCGCAATGACGATTAAATCAAGCACCTGAGCTGCTGAGGTAATCGCACGAATGAGGGCCTTGTTGCGCTCAGCGCGTGCACGGGAGGGGTCTATGGCACGTGCTAGAAACGTCCGATCTATTTTTAGAGCATGCAAAGGAAGCTCACTGAGGGCCGAAAATGAGGAGTAGCCCGTCCCGAAATCATCCAGCACGAGAGACACTCCTGCCTCATACAGAAGCCATAGCTGACGAAGGACTGGGTCGCATCCCTCTGCCAGAATGCTCTCGGTGACTTCCAGAGTCAGCTTCTCAGACGGAAGGCCGGTTTCCTCCAGAATTCTTATCACATCTTGAGCAAATGTCTCCTCCATTAGCTGTACCACGGAGACATTGAGCCCTACCACAAGATCGGGGTGCTGTCTGCGCCAGTGCACGGCCTGCTGGCACGCCTGCTTCAGGAGTCGCAAGCCTAGCGGAATAATCAGCCCTGTCTCTTCCGCAATCGGAATAAACTGATCGGGTGGGATCATTCCCAAGGTGGGGTGAGACCAGCGTGCCAGTCCCTCCAGACCAATAAGCTTACGCGAATCGAGCCGCAGAATGGGTTGATAAACCAATCCAATCCCATCTTTATCTATCGCCTTGCGTAGCTCACCTTCCAGCTCAAAGCGGCTCCGAACCGCTCGCTCCATCTCCGAGTCAAAAGCAACAATCCGGTTTTTCCCCTGATACTTGGCCGCATACATTGCAATATCGGCATTTCTCAGAAGGCTCGGTGCATCCAGATCTGTGGTGGCTGCAATCCCAATACTCGTACTGAGATAGAGGGTTTGTCCCTCGACAATCAGTGGCTGACGAATTTGTTGGAGAAGTGATTCGGCAAGCTCCTGTGCCTCGGTTTTGGTTGCATCGGGGCGCAGTAAGACTGTAAACTCATCGCCGCCCAGCCGAACCACATCCCCAGACATTCCCACAACGCTTCGGAGCCGGTTCGACAGATGAAACAAGACAAGATCCCCGATGGGATGACCTAGCGTATCGTTGATGACTTTGAAGTTATCCAGATCCAGATAGAGAAGATAGCGCATACTCTGGGAGGGGGCTTTTGCAAGAACCTCAAAGAGATAGCCACGGTTTGGAAGCTGTGTCAGCGAGTCGTGGTGAGCCAGATAGAGCAGGCGCTCCTCAGAGAGCTTATGGGTCGTGACATCGGTAAGAACTCCCACGATATGCCAATGATCGGGCTGCACTTCCTCCAGATGAACATCCTCATGAATCCAGATCTCCGAACCATCCGCCAGTGTCATCGGAAACTGCCGCCCGCAACGCTTCTTCTTATGCTGAAAGGCTTCCGTAAACATGACCTCACCCTGCGCTTGTGCAAGAGGAGAGCATGCCAAATATAGATCCTGGAGAAACGAGTTTTCAGGGTGACGCTTGATAGGGAGCCAGCACTGTGCCGCTGCCTCATTCAAGATTTTGATCTTCCAGGAGTTATTCTTTTCCTCAGAGCTGATAAAAACATAGGCGTGCCAGATCAGACAACGGACATTGTCCAGAACATATGCCGTCAGTGAATCAGGTGGCCTTGAGTTAGAAAGCTCCATACGTAAATTATATAATCGGTAAAAGTGCATGAATTACTCAGACGTGTATACTAAAAATATGTTGCCCATCATCGCTCAGATTGCGGCTCAAGAGCCTCGCTCGCCGCTCATCACCGACACGCTCCTCGCAAGACTGCCCGCCCACCCGCGCCTGCTGGCCACCAAAGCAGAGCTGGAGGCTGCCAAGCATAAGCCGGAGAACAAGGCATTTTTGGACGGACTTCTGACCCGCGCTGAGGAGCTCGTCAAAAAACCGGTGTCACTTCCCGAGCGTGGGGGGCAGTGGCCGCACTGGTATGCCTGCAAGAAACATGGCACACGCCTCAAGACCGAGTCACCAACCCGGCATGTCTGCCCCGTGGACGGGGAGGTCTATACCGGCTGGCCCTACGACGATGTCCCACTTCTCGCGCAGCACAACGACTGGGCTGCCGCGCTCCGCGACCTTGGCCTTGCCTATAAGCTCAGTGGTGAGAGACGCTTTGCGGAGAAGGCTAAAGAGATCTTGCTGGCCTACGCCGCAACGTATCCTGGCTATGCCTACCACGACAAAGACGGCAAGACGGGCGCAGGCGGCGCAAAAGTCGGCCCACAGACCCTCGATGAGGCAGTTTGGCTGATTCCCATGACCCAAGGCGCAGACTTAGTCTGGGACACGCTGAGCGACTCCGAGCGGGTAGCTCTCCGAGACAGTCTTTTCTACCCCGCCGCCAACGTGATCCGTCAGCATAAGCTAGGGGTTCACAATATCCAGTGTTGGAAAAATAGCGCCGTCGGCCTGGTGGCGCTTCTCTACGGCGATAAAGCGCTGCTAGCCGAGGTCTTCGACGATCCCACACGTGGCTTCCAGCGCCAGCTTATGGAAGGCATTACCGACGATGGCTTGTGGTACGAGGGAGCCTGGAGCTACCACTTCTACACCATGAGTGCCCTCGCTCCTCTGGTCGAGGCGGGCTACCACGCGGGCTTGCCGCTCTACTCAGGGCCGCTGGGCGAGCGCTACAAAAAGCTCTACCTCGCTCCGATCCGCATGGCGCTTCCTGGTGGCCAGCTTCCTGCCTTCAACGACTCCAACGCGGCTACCGCGATGAGCAACCCCCTCTACGAGACGGCATTTGCACGCTTCGCCGACCCACAGCTTGCCTTACCTCTCACGACAAGCCCTCGTAAGACTCTCCCCGCATTTTTGGCGGGCGCTCCCTCGCTTCCTAAACACGCCACAAGCCCCGCTGCCACCACAGATTTCTCCGTGGCAGGCTACGCCTATCTCCGTGGGCCCGGGGCGACGCTGATTCTCAAGTACGGCCCCCACGGCGGTGGTCACGGGCACCCAGACAAGCTCAATACGGTCTTTTATGCGAGTGGCAAGATACTCCTAGACGACCCCGGCACCAGTGTCTACGGCATTCCCGCGCACTTGGGTTGGTACAAGACGACCCTGGCGCATAACACATTTGTCCAGAACGAGGCGAACCAGAAAGCCGCCACTGGAAAGCTGCTCTCTCTCAAGACGGGCAATGGCTGGTCCGCTGCCCTCGCGGATGCAGGGCCAGCCTACGAAGGCACCAGCCTGCGCCGCGCCGCGTTTCTGCTGGGCAGTGACACGGCTGTCTTCGTGGATAGCGCCGATCAGGCAGCTCCTGGTCTGCTAGATATGACCATCCACCCCAGCTTTGAGCCCAAAGCGTGGCTGGCGCAGTACATCGGTGCGGCGGTAAACCTCTCCCCAAAGCCGGGCTACAGCTACCTAAAAGACAGTAAAACCGCGATACATATCTCCCCCTACACCGACCCTGCCTCTGGCTTCACGCTCTCTCTCTCCCCACTTGCCACTCCAACCCAGTACATCGTTGCCACTGGGATGGGCAAGAGCAGCGAAGACCGCGTCCCGATTCTACTGGCACGCACGGAAGCGACCAAAGCCCGCTGGGTCTGGATGATCGCTCCCCAAGGCACCAAGCTCACCGCGCATACGGAGGGCGATACCATTCACGTCGCGGTCAGCGCACCCGGCAAGAAAGCCTGGCAGCTCCAGGTGCGAAGTACAGAGCTTGCCGTAAAGCCATCACAAGAATAAACGTCGCAACTATTTGCAACCTGAAGCGTCTCCACTAGAGGAAACCAAAATGCTCTATCAAATTCTGCTCGCCGTGGGAGGACTGGGACTGCTGACTCAAGCCGTTCTTGGTTTTGCCGATGGCGATGGCGACAGCGATGGCAGCCATCATGCCCACACACAAGATCAGCAGGGCCAGCATGGAGATGGGCATACCTGGCTTCTCCTGCTCTCTCCGCTGCGGCTCTTTGGCTTGAGCCTGGGAATCGGTGCGGCGGGAATGGGGCTCCAGAGCACGATGGCTCTCTCGCCTTGGCTGGTGCTTGCCCTATCACTACTAGCAGGCGGGGCGTTCTATCGCTTGATCGTGAAGCCGCTGATGGCCTTGGCGATGCGCTTTGCCAGTAAGCCCGCCACCACTCTCTCAGGAGCCGTTGGCCAGGAAGTGACCGCAGACAGCCGCTTCGATGCCACCGGAAAAGGGATCGTGACTCTGACGGTAGACGGCCACCTGATTCGGCTTCTGGCGACTCTCGAAGGCGCTCCAGAGGCAATTGAGGCGGGAGAAAAACTCGTCGTGATCACAATTGACACGCGGCGCAATACCGCAAAAGTAGCAAAGCTATGATCTATCAGATCTTGCTCGGAGTCGGAGCGCTGGGGACTCTGATGATGGGCCTCACGGGCCTGCGCGGCGGACGTAGCGCCCGTGCACGAGGCAAAGGCAAGGGGAAGAGCCGGGGAAGCTCCGACAGCGGCGCGTTTTTGGAGGCGCTGCTCGGTGTCTTCTCTCCACTGGGAATCTTCTCGCTGTGCCTGGGCGCGGGCGTGGTGGGCATGCTCACCAACCGCTGGTGGTGGGCCATGTTGGGAGGGCTGCTTTTTTGGAAGCTGGTCATTGAACCGCTTCAGGAGCTGCTTCTGCGCTTTGCCTCCACCCCTGCCAAGAACCTCGAAGGGGCCCGCGCCACCGAGGCCATCACCCTCTCGCGCTTCGATGCCAGCGGCCAGGGAATGGTGCGCTTGACCGTGGATGGCCAAGTGCGTCGCGTGCTGGCAAAGCTCAGTGAGGGCGAAGCCGCAGAAATTACGGTCGGTGAAAAACTAGTGGTGGTGGACGTAGACACGAAGCGAAACACGTGCCGCGTCGCCCGTTTATGAGCCATGTCCTTCAGGGCATGAAAAAGAAAGAAAAGTAGGAAAATAAAATGCCAACCTGGCTTATTCCTGTTGTTATTATTGTCGTAGCGGTGTTGTTAATTCCTGTGATCATCAGTCAGTTTTTGACAACTGTTGAAGCGGGAACGATCCGCATGGTAACCAGCATGGGCGGGGGAACCAAGATCTACCGTGGCCCCGGTAAAGCAACCGAGATTCCGATTTTTACGACAGGAACGACCATTCCCTCCAAGGCCATTAACATTGACCTGGACATCTCCGATCAGACCGCCGATATGGGCAGTGATGGAATCCCACGTCCGATTAAAGTGCGTGTCTTGGCGAGCGCCATTGTCTCTGTCGGTGACTCCAACGAGATGATCATGACGGCGGCCAATAAGTTCTTTGCCAAGAATTTAGAGGAGCAAAACGGGATTCTCTCGGACTTGCTGACATCAACGGGTCGCCGCGCGATTAACTTGCTCAACCATGACGAGCTCTTCTCCGCAGGGGGCACAGGCACGGCGGGCCCCGAGGAAGACGACCGACTGGCGATTATTATCAAGGGCGCGTGCTCTCGTGAGCTGCAAGATCTCGGGCTGGTCTTTAACTCACTCAATATCAAAGAGGTGCAGTCCGAAGTGGCTGAGGCGCGTCGCCGCCAGTCCGCCGTGGAGGCCAAGGCCAATGCCGATATCGTGGCTGCCGATCAAGAGCGCCGCGCCAAAGAGGCGCAGCTTCAGGCCGAGCAAGCGGTCAACGACAAGCAGCGCGACCTAGAGCGTCGCAAGGCCGAGAACGCCGCGGG
The DNA here is from genome assembly GCF_964826245.1 of Armatimonas sp. Taxonomy (NCBI): domain Bacteria; kingdom Bacillati; phylum Armatimonadota; class Armatimonadia; order Armatimonadales; family Armatimonadaceae; genus Armatimonas; species Armatimonas sp. Next base: position 21,339 of record NZ_CBAYMC010000015.1, read on the forward strand.
GATCTCGCAAGCCGAGGCCGAGCGCCAGAACGCGCTTGCCATCCAGCGCGAGGCTGAGCTCCGTGCGACACTTATTGCCCAAGCCAACGCCGATCTGGCAAAAGCCCGTGTGGATGCCGAGGGGGAGGCCATGCGCAAGCGCGTCGCCGCGGAGGCCGATGCGAGCAAGATGAAGATCGGAGCCGAAGCCGACGCTGCCAAGATGAAGATCGAGGCCGAGGCCAACGCCAACCGCGTGACGATCACGGCGGGCGCGGAGTCTACGCGCACCAAGATCGCCGCCGATGCCGAAGCGGAGCGCACGCTCAAGATCGCGCAGGCCGAGGCTGAAGCCGAAGCCGTCAAGATCCGCGCTGTGGGTTTGGCGCAGGCCGATGCCATTCGCGCCGTCAATGAGGCCATCCGTGAGGGCGGCTCAGCGTATCTCAACCTCAAACAGCTTGAGATGACCCCGCAGATCACCGCCGAGATCGCCAAGGCGCTCGCACAGGCCAAGATGGTCAATATCAGCGGCGGCGCAGGTGGTGGCAACGCGGCAGGCGACACGGCCAGCCAGCTCACCGGAATCGTCCAGAGCCTCCTCGCCACACGGCTGATCGGCGAGCAGCTCCAGTCCGACAGTGCCAAGAGTACACCTGAGGCCTAAGCCGTAGGATAAATCCATCGGCTTGAGAGGGCTACGCGTCCCTTCGGACGCAGAAAATTCGGTGTACAATAGCAGGCGATGTCTACACCCCACCCTGCGGAGCAGGGAATGCGCTCTACTCTGATCGGGATTGGGGTCAATATCGTTCTGGCGCTGGGTAAGGCGACCGCAGGAATTCTGGGGCACTCTTACGCACTGGTCGCGGATGCCATTGAGTCGGGGCTGGATGTGATCTCGTCCACGCTGGTCTACTTTGGGCTAAAAGTCTCGACGCTTCCCGCCGACGAAAACCACCCTCAGGGGCACGGCAAAGCGGAGCCGCTAGCCGCCGTTGTCGTCTCACTCTTTCTCTTTCTGGCCGCCTTTGCCATCGCCTACGAGAGTATCGAGCGCATTCGGGTGCCCCACCGGCTCCCCGCTCCTTGGACTCTTCTCGTCTTGCTGGCCGTGGTCGCCATCAAAGAGGCCCTGGTGCGCTTTGCACTGAAAGTTGGGGAGCAGACGGGTAGTAACGCGGTAAAGGCCGATGCACTGCACCAGCGCTCGGACACGCTCACCAGTATCGCCGCGTTTTTCGGGATTGCGATCGCGCTAGTGGGAAATTATTTTCGCCCCGACTCTCGCTGGGCCACTGCCGATGACTGGGCCGCGCTCGTTGCCTCCGTCGTGATCTTCCACAACGGGATCAATATCCTGCGGGGCGCTCTCTTTGAGCTCACCGATGCCCACCCCGACCCTGCGCTGGAGGAAGAAGTCCGCCGCATCGCACTCACGGTGAGCGGGGTCGAGAACCTCCACAAGTGCTTTATCCGCAAGATGGGCTTCGACTACTTTGTCGAGCTAGACGTCCGTGTGGAGGGAAACCTCTCGGTCTATCGCGGCCACGAGATCGCCCACGAAGTTCAGGATACGGTTCGCGCCCAGATCTCCGACAAGCGCTTCGCCCGTGTCTTAGTGCACATTGAGCCCACACTTCCCAAAGACAGAGCGGGCTTGTAACCTACTTCTTGAACTTGACCGTGGCGGTGCTGGAGCCCTTGCCGCCGGTTCCTGTGGCGGAGACCTCGGCGGTGAAGACAAGGCCCGTGAGCTCTTTAGGGACGCGCAGTAGGATCGGCTCCGTGGCCCAGCGTCCGTTTGCATCCGCTTTGGCGCTGTACTCCCCGATGAGCCCGGAGGCGGCAAGAATGCTGGCACGCTTGCCCGCGTAGCGAACCGTCACTTTGATGGTCGCATTGGGCAGACAGCGCCCGGAGAGCACGACGCTTGCTCCGACACTGGCTCCCTGCTGTGGCTGGTCGATGATCGGGGTCTCGGGCGGGCCTGCGGTCACCGTGATGGCATTGGCCGCTTTCAGCGTGGCGGTTCGTCCCCGCGTGTCCGTGACCGTCACCGTAACGGGCGCGGCGACCATGACATCTTGTTTCTGCACCGTGTAGGTTCCCACATAGACCCCCGGAGAGTCTTCTTTGAGTGGCTGGTCTTTGACCTTGACACCCAGCGAGAACGTGGCTTTTGCACCCGGAGCACCCAGGGCCTTGAGGGTCAGTACATCGCCAAAGTTCAGGGGACGGTCATCGGGAAGCGCCACGACGGACTTGAGCAGAGTGGTGGGTAGCACGGTAAAGCGCCACTCACGGCGGGTCTCGTTGCCTGCCGTGTCGTGGGCTGTCAGCTTGGCTAAAATCGGCCCGGGTGCCAGGTCGGTCTGCGGCTGGTAGGTAAAGAACGTCCCCGTAAAGATCGCACGAGCCGTGACATCCTCCCCATTGACCATAAGCTGCATTTTCTTGGCATCCAAGCCACTGCCCTGATCGGAGTAGGTTCCGGTAAAGTTGGGGCGAGGATCGGTAAACTCGCTCCCCTCAGTTGGGGTGAGGGTTCCCAGGGTCGGGCCGACGGCATCTATGGCAAAGGTCTCCGCTGAGGCCACAGTCGGCGAGGAGAGTGCCTCCAGGGTCAGAGTTGCCAGTGCGGTCGCATCTTTCAGGGACGTCCCTGCGGGCACCGTTAGATTGGTGACATAGTTTCCGGGTGTGGTCTCCACCAGAGGCAGTGCTTCGGCTCCAGAGAGTCCAGGCACGCGCAGGATCCCCTTCGCCGCCGCCGTTCCGGTCACGGAGAAGGTAATCGTGTCGCCTGCTTTGACCCACTTCTGACCCGCATTGTGGCTGACTTTCAGCACTTCCACTTTAGACGTGGCAGGCTTCTCTATCTCCAGCACAGCCAGCGCGACCGCTCGATGCGTCACTGGGTTGATGCGCAGGCTCACGCGCTCGCCAGGGCGCACTTCGCTCAGGCTGGAGGGCTTGCTAAGCTTCTGAACATCGGCCTGCGTCTCCACCTCCGCAGGGGGGCCTTCCGTAAAGAGCGCGATCCAGCGATCCCCGAGTGCCTCAAGGCTCTTGAGAGTCCCAATGCGCTCGTCGTAGCTGGCCTCAATGACGAAGGCTTGGCCTTGGCTATTGCGCTTGATCTGAACCGCATCGCCGCTCTTGAGGGCGCTCAGCTCTTGGCGAACTTGTGGGGCAGTGCCCACTTTCACCAGCACGATCACCTCCGGTGCGAGGGATAGCTTCTCAGGGAGGCCCGTGGCGGACTTGATCGTCAGCTCTGTCGCCGAGATCGCGGTCAGTACGCCAGACACTCCCTCCGTCTTGGCGATCAGCACAGGCGCGGTGGGGTTTGCGGCTTTAATCTCGTCGGGCGTGAGGCCTTTAACGGGAATTATAATCGGCTTTTCCTCGGCAGGAGGCGGCTTGACGGCTCCCACGCCGGTCTTGACCACGGGCTTGGCTCCTGCCAGAGTAATCGCCACCAGTCGGGCATTGGCATCCCACTTCACCTCGGCACCAAATGCCTCGGAGATAAAGCGGAGCGGCAGCATGGTAGTCCCGGCGATATTCTGGGCAGGAGTCGTCAGGCTCTTGGGCTTGCCACTGACATAGCCCACCGACTCACCAAGCTGCAGCGAGATATTGGTGTTGCCACGTGAGGCCGTGATGGTGCGGGTCTGGGGCAAGAACTGCACGGCGGCCCCGAGGCTCTCAAAGACTTCTCGGAGCGGGACGAGAATACTGCCATCCGGTGCTTGGAGCGGCCCCTGCTTGGGAAAGACCACCGCGCTCCCATTTACCGTCACCACAATGCTCTGTGCCCATGTCGCCCCACTCACGAGGGCGAGACTGGCCGCCAAAAAAGCCTTCTTCATACCGGTTATTTTACCCGAATTCGCTTGCATTTCCCGATCACGTTTGGCATACTACATTCAGGTTCTCTAAGATAGAGCCTGAAGGAGGGTTTGCAATGTTGTTTTCCTCTCAACGAAGCATCCGAAAGAGCTTCACGTTAATTGAGTTACTCGTTGTGATTGCCATTATTGCGATACTGGCCGCCATTCTTTTCCCCGTCTTTGCCAAGGCGCGCGAGTCTGCCCGTAAGACAGCCTGCATGAGCAACATGAAACAGATCGCGATGGCTGCCATCATGTACGCCCAAGACTACGATGAAATGTTCCCTGGAAGTGGCGGAAACCCATCGAATACAGGTCCCGGTGGGATCTCTGTGGACTGGGGCTTCCCCGATGCGGTAGTGCGGTGTAACGCGCCGTTCAACGTGACGGCAACAAACTGTGTCTATGGCCCTTTGATGTACAACGGACAGCCCAAGGGCTACTGCTGTGTCTGGCAGGGTGGTGGCTCCGCGATGGCGCGTCCTTACTTCAAGTCAGACATGGCGGTCTTTTGTCCGAACCAAAATAAAATTCCCGGCAACCCGTCGGAGTACAGCTACAACCTGAACTACCAGTGGCTTGGCCCCCTGGCACGCATTGACTACCCCGCGCAGAAAGTGCTGGTCATCGAGACCTACACCGTTCACGATGGGGATCGCAATGTCCGCTACTGCTGCAATGGGCCAGCGGCATGGAACATGATGGCTTTCGTCGATGGCCATGTCAAGCTCCAGCGCCTGGATCGTGGCTGCGCCAAGCTCACTATTCGCAACTCGAACCCCGTGTGTGCAGGCTGGTACGCCTGCAACTCCGCAAGCTGCTGCCCGGAGAACTATGGCTGCTCAGGTGCCAGCGGGAGCGTCCCCGACTTCCCGTAGGCAAAATCCCTAGCGCCGGGGAAGTGAATAATCCCCGGCGCTATTTTTTATTTCGGGTTGCGCTCCACCGTGACGAGAGCGTAGAGCTCGGTTTTATTCTCGCCTTTTCCGAAGGGCACGAGAACTTTTTCACCGGACTTCAGCACGCAAGTCGTATTGACAGATCGTGAGGAAATCTGGGGACGATGTTGAAAATACCCCGTCACCTGACTTTGCTCCAGCCGAAATATGAGCCAAATGGCATTGTCTCTTTCCTCCGTGGAAGTTGCGGCGATGCTCCAGCCCGTATGTGCGGTGCCTGTCATTTTTTCGTTAATTGGGTACTTGATCGTATCGCCGATCGATAACTTAGCCTCAAAGCCGCTAAGTGATGCTACTTGGGGTTGCAATACGAGCTTAGCATTGGGAAGACTGGCAAGATTCTCACGAGTGACTTTAGTGTCACGGGGAACTTCATAAATCTGCGTGCTTGTGGTGAAGCTTGGCAAAATCGTCTGGTGAGTGGGCTCTTGTATAAGAGTCGTCAGCGCGATCAAACAGGGAACCAGAAACATCCTTAAACTCTCCCTACCTCGTATTTTACCTCGCATTTTCGGCAGGCAGTGTGAGCTTTCTCACAGGACATTGATAATCTCGAAAAAGGGCAGGAATTACAACGAGTTCCCCGAAATAAAACCGTATGCATTACTCAGTAAAAGTCTTGGCGACCCTGGGAATTCTCTGTGGCGTTTTAGGAACCGCACATGCGTTTGGTGGCGAGAATCTCCTCTCCTCCAAGTGGCGCGACTGGCACCATAACACACTCTCACGCTATGCAGCGCAGTCAGCAGGTTTTTTCAGAACCGGCGCCGGGGAGAGCTTGGAGGAAGAAGGCGTAGACTCCCCTGCGGCTGAGGTAGCGTGGCACGCGGACTTTATTGATTCGTACGCCTACAACCCACTCTACTGGGCGATGCGCGGGCCGAGCGGCTATGCGGCGGCGACCGCCATTCATCCCGATCTTATCAAGCTACACTTCGACGATCTCACGGCGCTTCCTCAGGTGCGCGATCAGTATTTCCAGTACACCACCGGAACGGTAGCGGGCCTGCTCTGGGCCAAGAGCCTCTACGAGTCCGGGCAACGGGAGCGGGGAATCGCTACCGCACGCCATCTCGTGGGAATCTCGCTTCATGCTCTCCAGGACTTTTACTCCCACTCCAACTGGGTGGACGATATGCAGCGGGGGCAGGGAACCTGGTTCTACTCGTTTACGGTGCAGAGTAGCTTTCTGACCAACACACAGGTCTACACGGGCTCCTACGAGCACCCCGAGCTGCTTTCGATAAAGCCCCACGGAAAGATCGCACCTGAGATCAGTGCCTTCCAGCAAATTCGCCCTCTTATGGATCTGCTCTCCTCACCCGCCTCTCCCGTGCACGATCTGCCAGTGATGGATGTCTGGCGGCAGTACCGGGATCGCTCGGTGCCGATCACTCCCGGGGTATTTCCCAGCGCGACGGAGTCACAAGCACTGGCAGCGGGACTCAAGGCCCCTCCTAGTCAAGTGGGAGTCGGTCTGCCTCCTGGCTCGCTCTATGTCGCGCCTCCGGGGATTGCACTGGATGCAACCTATCTGTGTAAGATCGCCGCCCAGCAGCGCGGGTTCTCTCCTGCCGAGGGACCGCGCCTCTTCCAAACCGCCTACGGTCGCGCCTTCGATGGCTCGGTTCAGTGGCTCAAGCGCCTCGAAAAGACCATGATAGACCAGCCCGGCGGGAGCGCGTTCTGGTTGGCGGTCAAGACCTCCCCCCCGACCTCACGGCGGCAAGCCTGTTTTGAAGACTTCACCGATCTGGGTTTTCAGTTTATTGCCGCAGGCTCCTATCCGCCCGACTCTGCCGCGACGCAGCGACAGCTTGGGAGCAGCCCCAGTGCTATCCCTGCTAAAGAGTACTATCTCAGGGTGCGCCTAAAAACCTCCCGCGATGCGCTCTCCGGAACAGACTCAGATATCTATCTTAATGCGGGAGGAAAGCGCTTCCTTCTCGACTACGCTCCCGTCGGTGACTCCGGGCTTGCCTCGGCAATCTTCGCGCACAACGACTTCGAAGGCGGAAGCGACGATGTCTATACGGTCGGGCCTTTTGCACAAATGCCCGCCTCGATCGAGCTCGAAAATGTCTCTGGCGATTTTGGAAGAGTCCTGCTCGCGCTGGGAGCGAGTTTTATTGACTCTATTAAGGCTGTTTTCCAGTCCATCGGTGACTTTTTTGCCACGATCACGGGAGCCAAGCCGGATTTTGTTGGTCAGGAGAAGAAGATATGGACTGCAGCAGAGCTGGCAGCGCTTCCCCTCAATACAAGTACCGGCTTTACGATTGATATCAATACTGCCAATACCAACAAAGAAGGAATCTATAAAGTCCACGGGACGATTCGCTGTATCAGCCGCAACGCAGAGGGTGGGGTTTACACGGTCAACGCCACTAGCCTCCAGTGCATTCGAGAGAGCGATTTGGATCAGATCGGGAGCCCGCCCGGTGATGAGAACTTTGTCCTTGCCGCTCTCGCGTCTCTACCAGGCAATATTCAAAAAGCCCAGTCCACAGTGAAGCAGCAGACGCGCACCGGGACCAGCAAGACCATCTCCGAGATCAGCTTCACGTCATCCCGGATCCCCAATGGCTATGGCGCCCTTAGCTTCCCCGTTTGTGTGATGGAGAGCGATAGTGAGACGCAGGCGGATCGTGATACGCTGCTCAATAAGTTCGCGGGCTACTTTGAAAACAAGACAAGCGACGAGCGACGTAGCTTTTTGGCAGAGCTGGGGGCCGCAACCGCGCCCGACTGGAAGCTGGAGCGCATTGAGGTCTTTGCTTTTGCCAAAGGCGGAGCCGTCGAGACTGGTACGGTTCTCGCCGAGACTGCCAACCTCTGGATTCCGGGTAAGGGAAAGGCATCGTTTAACCTAAATAGAAGCGCCCTAACAGCCTGCAATATCAACGTTCTCGATCTCCAGCGCCTGACAGAGACACCTGTACCGGCGCAGCCGGGAGAGCCACTGCGTCCCACGGAGCCGATTAAGCCCATCAAGCCGATTAAGCTGGGCGATCCCGTGGTGCCCCCAACAGTGGCTCCTTCCATACAGCTACCAACGACCCCCCAGCTTCCCGGCGATAATGGCAAGCTGGGCATCACCTATCAGCTTGGGGAGAAAGACAGCGAGCTACACTTCACCCTGGAGTCGGCACAGGTGGCCCCTTTCTATAAAACTCCCGAGGCTACTGTGGTTGCGGGAGAAGATCAGCGGCTTCTCTTACTCACCTTCACGGTTCAGAACCCGCAAAAGACGACGGACATGACGGTAAACTCCAGCGCGTTCAAGTTTACGGCAGTCTCGCCAGATGACAAGAACTTCCTGGCAAGTGGGCCGCTCTACCAGCC